>CAZULX010000057.1:0-4278 GCA_964621335.1 uncultured Streptomycetaceae bacterium | reverse complement strand
GGCGCGATGGCGATGAGCGTTTCGGCCTTCACCGGCGCCGTGGCGGCGATCGTCGTCGTGTTCGGGCTCACCTATCGCGCCGGGGACTGGAACGTCTACCGCCTGCTGCTGACCGGCGTCGTGCTCTCGGCCGGTCTTTCGGCACTCATCAGCCTGACGCTGGTCCTCGCCCCCGAAGCGCAGTTGAAAGGCATGCTCTTCTGGCTGATGGGAGACCTCTCGCAGTCGGGCTCTCCCGCTTTCGCCGCGTTGATGGTGCTCGTCCTCGCCGCGTTCGGTCTCGCAGCTTCCCTCAGGCTCGATCTTCTCGCGCTGGGCGAGTTGAAGGCGCGCTCGCTCGGCGTCGCAGTCGGTCCGCTGCAGATCGCGGTCTTCGCCGCTGCGGCGCTCGCCACCGTGATTGCCGTCGTGCTGGGCGGCGCGATCGGCTTCATAGGGCTCATCGCCCCGCACGCGATCCGCCTCGCCGGCGTTGTGCACCACCGCGCTCTCGTCCCGCTCTCGATGCTGCTCGGCGGCGCGCTCCTCACGATCGCCGATACCGCCGCGCGCACCGCATGGGCGCCGCAGCAGCTGCCCGTGGGCATCTTCACCGCGCTGATCGGCGTGCCCGCGATGCTTTTCCTCCTCGGAAGGCGGCGCTGATGCTGCGTTGCTCGGCGCTCACGCTGGAAGTGCCGGGGCGCGTGCTGTGCCGCGGCCTGGATGCGTCGTTCGCGCCGGGTGAAGTCTGGGCGGTGCTGGGCCGCAATGGTACCGGGAAGAGCACGCTGATCCACGCCCTCGCCGGTCTGGCGGCGCCAGCGGCGGGCACTGTCGAGCTCGATGGCGCGCCGCTCGAGCGGATCGACGGCAAGTCGCGCGCGCGCCGCATCGGCGTGCTGCTCCAGCTCGAGGAAGGTACTTACTGGGGCACCGTAGAGGAATACGTGCTGCTGGGGCGTTTTCCGCGCGCGGCGCGGTGGGGCGGGTACACGCAAGACGATGCGGACGAAGCGGCCGCGGCGCTCGATGCCGTGGGCATGTCCGGATTTTCGGGGCAGCGCTTCTCGACGCTCTCGGGCGGCGAGCGCCAGCGGGTGCGCATCGCCCAAATCCTGGCTCAGCGTCCGGGGATCTTTCTCTTGGACGAGCCTTTGCAGCATCTCGACCTCGCGCATCAGGCCCTCGTGCTCGCGCTCATGACCGCGCGCGCTCGCGATCACGCGGAGACGGCGATCATGGTCTTGCACGAGCCGCTCTGGATCGGCCGCGGGTGCACGCACGCGCTCGTTTTCAACGGCGACGGTACGGTCGACGCGGGCAGCGCCGAAGAAGTGCTCACGCGCGACAGGCTCGAGCGCGCATACGGCTGCTCGCTCTACGAAGTCGCGCACGGTGAAGGCCGCTGCTTCGTGCCGACTGTATAATTCCGCCTCCGCGTCATGATCACCAAATTCCTCGGCAAGGTTTTCTCCGGCCGCCTGTTCAAGTCGCGGCGCCCGCGGGTCGTCCCGTTCAGCGTGCACGGCATCGCGCGCGAGCGCATCAGCCCGTGCGCGCTCAAGGTTACCGAGACGCTGCAGAAACGCGATTTCACCGCGTTCGTCGTCGGCGGCGCTGTGCGCGATCTGATCGTCGGCTGGCAGCCGAAGGATTTCGACGTCGCGACCAGCGCGACGCCCGAAGAGGTTCGCGAGCTTTTCAGGCGTTCCCGCATCATCGGCCGCCGCTTCAAGATCGTGCACGTCATGTGCGGGCGCGAAATGGTCGAGGTTTCCACCTACCGCGGGAGCGTCCCCGCGGACGAGGACAGCGACCAGCGCACTTCCGACGAGCACGGACGCATCCTTCGCGACAACGTCTTCGGGACCCAGGAGCAGGACGCGGTCCGGCGCGATTTCACGATCAACGCGCTCTTCTACGACCCGGCGACGCAGGAGATCTGGGATTACCACGGCGGCTACGACGACCTGAAGAAGCGGCGGTTGCGCATGATCGGGAACCCCGAGCAGCGCTACCGCGAGGACCCGATACGCATGCTGCGCGCGGTGCGCTTCGCGGCGAGCCGCGGCATGGAGATCGACCAGGCGACGCGCGAACCGGTCAAATCGCTCGCGCCGCTCCTCGCGAACGTGCCCCCGTCGCGGCTTTTCGACGAGATGCTGAAGCTCCTCCTCTCGGGGCACGCCTACGAATGCGTGATGGCGCTGCGCAAAGAAGGCCTGCACCACGGGCTTTTGCCGATGCTCGACGTGATACTCGAGCAGCCGATGGGCGAGCGCTTCGTCATGATGGCGCTCAAGAATACCGATACCCGCATCAAGAACGAGCAGTCGGTCTCTCCCGCCTTTCTTTTCGCGTCGCTTCTGTGGCACGAAGTGCTGGCCGAGTGGAAAAAGCTCGAGACCACGAACGTGCCGCCGGTACCCGCGCTCTACCAGGCGATGGAGCAGGTGATCGAGCAGCAGGCGGTCAAGCTCGCCATCCCGCGGCGCTACGGCGGCGACATGAAGGAGATCTGGGTGTTGCAGCCGCGATTCCTCCAGCGCAGTGGCCGCCGCCCTTACCGCCTGCTCGAGAACCCGCGGTTTCGCGCCGGCTACGACTTCCTGCTCTTGCGCTGCGCGAGCGGTGAAGTCGATCCCGCGATCGGCGAATGGTGGACTCGCTTCCAGCACGCCGACGAGGCCGAGCGCAAGGCGTTGCTCACTGAAGAGGGCGCAGCACCGACACGCAAGCGCAGGCGCCGCCGGCGCAGGACCGGCCCTGCGCCGGATGCAGCGGAGCCCGCGTGAATCTCACGCCCGTGTACGTTGCGATCGGCGCCAATCTCAAGCGCCCCGAAGAGCAGGTGAGGGCGGGTTTCGAGGAGCTCGCGATGCTGCCGGAGACGCGGCTTGCCGCGGTGTCTTCGCTTTATCGCAGCGCAGCGGTCGGTTACCTGGATCAGCCCGATTTCGTGAACGCCGTCGCCGGCATAGAAACGGCACTCGCGCCGCGGGCGCTGCTGGATGCGCTGCTCGAGATCGAGCGCCGCTACGGCCGGGTGCGCGAGTTCCCGAATGCGCCGCGCACACTCGATCTCGACATCGTTCTTTACGGCGAAGCACAGGTGAACGAGCGCGGTCTGTCGATCCCGCATCCGCGCAGGCACGCGCGCGCTTTCGTTCTGGGTCCGCTCGCGGAGTTCGCGCCCGAGGCCCTGGTGCCGGGGCGCGGCCGCGTGCGCGATCTCCTGCAGGGCGTGGATGCGGCGAGCCTCGAAAAAATCGAAGAATGAAGCTTCCCGAGAAATACCGTTACATCGTCGTGGAAGGCCCGATAGGCGTGGGCAAGACGACGCTCGCGCGCGCGATCGGCGAGGCGAGCGGCGCGAGCCTCATGCTCGAGGACCCGAACGGCAATCCCTTCCTGCCGCGCTTCTACGAAAACGCCGAGCGTTACGCGCTTCCGACGCAGCTCTTTTTTCTTTTCCAGCGCATCGACCAGCTCGCGAGCCTCAACCAGTCGGATCTCTTCCGGCGCGCCACGGTTGCCGATTTCATGCTCGAGAAAGACGCGCTTTTCGCGCGGCTGAATCTCAAGGACGACGAGCTCAGACTCTACGAGCAGATCTACGCTCATCTGAAGCCCCAGGCGCCGTCGCCCGACCTCGTCATCTACCTGCAGGCCGCGCCCGACACGCTGATCGAGCGCGTGCAGCGGCGCGGAGTGGCCTACGAAAAAAACATTCCGGACCCTTACCTCATGGGGCTGGCGGAGACGTACACGCGATTTTTCTATCAGTACACCGCGGCGCCGCTCCTCATCGTCAATTCGGACCGCCTGAACTTCCTCGAATCGCAGGACGACGTCGCGCTCCTCATGGAGCGTGTGTCGGGCATGCGCGGCCCGCGCGAGTTCTTCAGCCTGGGCGGTTAGGGCGCTCGCGCGGCCGGCGATATAATCGCCCGCGCCTGGGCGCCCGCGCGGCGCGCACTGTTTAGTGTTTAATGTTTAGTGTTTAATGGCTGATGGTTATTGAGCTTCGCGCTGCCCACGCGCTGTTTCACTCAACATTGGTTTCCCGTCGATGCGCATTACGCTCACCACCCTCCAGAAGATGGCGCAGGAGGGCAACCGAATCACCCAGCTCACCTGCTACGACGCGAGCTTCGCGGCGCTGCTGGAGGCCGCCGGCGTGGAGACGCTGCTGATCGGCGACTCCCTCGGTAACGTGCTCCAGGGCCACGAGTCGACGCTGCCGGTGACGCTCCGCGACATCGTGTATCACACGGGTTGCGTCGCGCGCGGCTC
>CAZULX010000056.1:0-2875 GCA_964621335.1 uncultured Streptomycetaceae bacterium | reverse complement strand
CGCTATCTGATCGATTACCGCGGCGTGCGGCTGGAAAACATGCGTTTCGACGGCGACGGGCGCGTGGTCGACTTCGGAGTGCCGCGCGCGGAGCTCGACAGTGTGATCGACGCCGGCATCGCGTTTCGCACGTCCGGTTGTCCCGGCAAGTTCCGCGACGACGTGTCCGCGTGCGACAGGCCTTACGGTGACTCGCCGCCGTCGAACATCGCGAGCTATCCGTTTCAGCCCGCCGGCCGTGACATCGTGCGCATCCGGCGCGATCTCGGCATGCACAGGCGCGCGCGCTGAAAGCGTCATGGATCGCCGCTTCCGCGTCATCGACACCGGCCTGCGCGAAGGGCGAGCGAATATCGCTTTCGACGCGGCGCTCATCGAAGCGCGACGCTGCGGCCTCATACCCGATACCATCCGCCTGCTCGCTTTTACGCCCACGGCGCTGGTGGGCCGGCATCAGGCGGTTTCGCGCGAAATCAGGCTGGCTTACTGCCGTGAGCACGGCATCGGCCTCGCGCGCCGCATCACCGGCGGCGGTGCGATTTATTTCGACCCCGGGCAGCTCGGATGGGAGCTTGTGTTCGACCGGCGCAGCCTCGGCATCACGAGCCTCGCCGGGATCACGCAGGCGATCTGCAGCGCGGCGGCAAAAGGCCTCCAGCGCCTCGGCGTCGCGGCCGCTTTCCGGCCGCGCAACGACATCGAAGCGGGCGGGCGCAAGCTCTGCGGCACCGGCGGGTTCTTCGACGGTGACGTTGTCTTCTTCCAGGGGACGCTGCTCATCGAGTGCGACCTCGACGCGGTAGTGAGCGCGCTCAAGGTCCCCGCAGGCAAGCTCGAAAAGCGCGGGCTCGATTCGGCAGCGCAGCGCATGGTGACGTTGAAAGAGTTGATGGGCGAGAGGCTTCCGCCGCACGACGAGATAAGGGCCGCGCTCGTCGCGGGGCTCGCCGAAGGGCTCGCGCTCGAAACCGAATGGGGCAGCGCGAGCGCGCAGGAGGAAGCGCTCGCGCGGCGTCTGCACGACGAGGAGATCGGCACCGACGCTTTCGTCTTCGAGATCGACGACCCCGGCGCGAAGGACGGGTTTGCGGCGGGAACGCAAGTCACCGCGGGCGGCACCATCACGGCCTACCTCAAAACCGAAGGCGTGGGCGCCCCGCGCGTGAGCGAGGCGCTCGTCACCGGCGACTTCTTCGCCGCGCCGCCGCGTCTGGTGCTGGATCTCGAAGCGGCGCTGCGCGGAGTGCCGGTCGCAGCGATCGGCAAGGCCGTCGAGCGCTTCTTCGCAGAGCGTCATGCCGAAGTGCTGTCGGTGACTCCCGCCGACTTCCGCGCCGCGCTGGAGCAGGCCGCGCAGGCGGGGGCCGCCGTGTGAGCCCGGGCGCGGGCGTCTAGCGGCCCAGCCTCTACGTCTTTCAGCCCACCGATGCCGAGTACCTCGGGCTCATGGAAGATCATCTCGAAGGCCGCGGCATCGGTTTCAGCTACCTGCGGCCGCACGTCGCGGGTGCGAGGCTCCCGGACAACACGCGCGCGGCGAGCGGGCTGGTGCTGCTCGGCGGCGGGCCCTGCGGGGCGGCCGGGCCGCTGCGATTGCCGATGCTCGATGCTGCGGTACGGCTCGCGCGCGATGCCTTCGAGCGCGGAAAGCCCGTGATCGGCATCGGCTTGGGCGCCCAGATCCTGTCGATCGCGGCGGGGGGCGGCGTCGAGTCGGCGCCGTTTGCATTCACCGTGGGCCGCGCCCGGCGCACCGATCCCAGCGCGCTCGCGGGG
This sequence comes from uncultured Streptomycetaceae bacterium, assembly GCA_964621335.1. GTDB lineage: Bacteria > Pseudomonadota > Gammaproteobacteria > Burkholderiales > SG8-41 > JAQGMV01. The sequence goes on along the minus strand of CAZULX010000056.1, from coordinate 1,099 downwards.
CTCCTGCCGGAGACCTATCCGCTCGCCGTCTACATGCGCGACCGGCCGCGTCCGCCGTCCTACGCCCGGGTGCTCGCGGTCGATGAGGCAGGTGAGCCGGCGCTTTTCCAGGTGGGTCCGCGGGGCTTCGGTTTCACCGGACATCCCGGCATCAAGCCCGCGATCGTGGAGGACCTGATCATGGAATTCGAGGAGTCGCCCCCGGATACGGGGATCGCCCTCGAGCGACTGCGCGCCGCGCAGCCGGAGATAGAGGACGCGCTGGTGCGCATCATGGCGGGGACCCTCGAGCTCGCAGGCCTCTCGCAGCCGGCTTGAGGCGCGGCCGTTACATATTCGATTTGCATTATATGAAGTGCCCGAGTATCGTTTGCGGATGGAGGCGCGCGCATGAGCAAGAAGCTCATCATCGTCATGGTCAACACCGACACCCGCAACGGCGAGGAGCTCGGGGCGCCGCTCTTTCAGGCGAGCGTCGCCGCGGCGATGGAGTACGAGGTGGAAGTGATCTGCACCGCGACCGCCGGGCGGCTCATGAACAAGGGTGTCGCAGAAAAGCTCGTGGTGAAGCCCGGGTCGCCCAAGAGCGTCTACGACTTCATCAAGGACGCGCACGAGGCGGGAGTGAAGTTCTATTCGTGCTCGCCCAATCTCGAGCTCTTCGGCGTGACGGAAGCCGACCTCATACCCGAGTGTTCGGGCGTGGTGGGCGGCGCGCACCTGATCGAGCAGATCATGGAAACCGACTGCAAAGTGCTCACCTACTAGCAGCGGGACGGGGACGGGAATGCACGCGGCGGGCACACGCAGGCAGGAGCACATCGGCGATCCGGTCTCGGAGGGCGCTCCGCTCTCGCGCGCGAAGCTCCAGGGCATCTTCAACGACATCCAGGCCGACGCGCGCTACGACCACGAGCTGAACGGGTGCCTGAATTGCGGCATCTGCACCGCGACGTGCCCCGCGGCGCACTACTACGACTTCAGTCCGCGCGAGATCGTGCAGCTCCTGTGGACCGAGAACCTCGAAGGCGTCTACGACGCGATGCAGGAGAAGATCTGGGCGTGCGCCCAGTGCTATACCTGCGCCGCGCGCTGCCCG
>CAZULX010000055.1:0-5444 GCA_964621335.1 uncultured Streptomycetaceae bacterium | reverse complement strand
GTGGGCGGGCGCGCGGACGACTTCTTCAACTGGCTCTACAGCGTGCTGACGGCGATTCCCTATCTGCTGCTGATACTGGCGGTCGCGGCAGTGCTCGGCCAGAAAGGCACCTCCACCGTCATCCTGATACTGGGGCTCACCGGCTGGACGGGCATCTTCAGGCTCGTCCGTGCGGAGTATCTGAAGCACAAGGCGCGCGAATACGTGCAGGCCGCGGACGCGATCGGGGCGTCGCACCGGCGTCGCATGTTCGTGCACATCCTCCCCAACGTGAGCCACGTCGTGCTCGTGCAGCTTTCGCTGCACGTGGTGCTGTTCATCAAGTCCGAAGTGATCCTGAGCTTTCTCGGCTTCGGCGTCGGCGTGGACACCGTATCGTGGGGCAGCATGCTGAACGAGGCGCAGAACGAGCTCCTCATCGGCAAGTGGTGGCAGCTCGCGGCCGCGACCACCGCCATGGCCGTCCTCATCACCGGATTCAGCCTCTACACCGACGCGCTGCGCGACGCGCTGGACCCGCGCCTCAAATGAGCCCGACGCCCCCTCTGCTCGAGGTGCGCGACCTCGTGGTCGATTTCCGGATCGACGCGGAGACGACGCTGCGCGCGCTGCGCGGGGTGAGCTTCGAGGTGGCGGCGAACCGGACGGTCGCGCTCGTCGGCGAGTCCGGTAGCGGCAAATCGGTGACCGCGCTCGCGATCATGGGTCTCCTGCCGCGCGAGAACGCGCGAGTCGGACCCGGCAGCCGGGTGATCTACCAGGGGCGCGACCTGCAGGCGCTCCCGCCCGCCGAAATGCGGCGGGTGAGAGGCCGCGGGATCTCGATGATTTTCCAGGAGCCGATGAGCTCGCTCAACCCGGTCTATACGGTCGGGTTCCAGCTCGCCGAAGTGCTGACGCGGCACATGGGCCTGTCGCGCAGCCGCGCGCACGCGCGTGCCGTCGAGCTGCTGCAGGAAGTAGGCATACCCGACGCGCAGTCCCGCGTGCACGCCTATCCGTTCGAGCTCTCGGGCGGCCAGCAGCAGCGCGTGATGATCGCGATGGCGATCGCGTGCGAGCCCCGGCTCCTCATCGCGGACGAGCCCACCACGGCGCTCGACGTGACGGTGCAGAAGCAGATCCTCGAGCTCATCGCCGAGTTGAAAGCGCGGCGCGAGATGTCGGTGCTCTTCATCACGCACGACCTCGACATCGTGCGCGAAATCGCGGACGACGTGCTGGTGATGCGCGACGGCGAAATCAGGGAGAAAGGGAGCGCCGCGCGGATCTTCGAGGCGCCGGCCGATCCCTATACGCGCGCGCTCCTCGCCTGCCGCCCACGGCTCGGGCGGCGGCCTTCGAGGCTGCCGGTCATAGACGATTTTCTGAGCGCGGCGCCGGCGGAGAAGATCGAGCTGCCGGAGCGCCCTCGCGGATTACGCGGCGACGAGCCCATCGTCCTGGAGGCGAAGAATCTTTCGAAGAGCTTCTTCCTGCGCACCGGGCTTTTCGGGAAGCGCGAAGCGCCGGCTGTGCGCGATGCGTCCTTCAGGCTCGCCCGGGGGAAAACGCTCGGCATCGTCGGCGAATCGGGATCGGGCAAGACCACGCTCGCGCTCATGCTCATGCGGCTGCACGAGCCCACGCGCGGCGAAGTGCTGTTCGAAGGCCGGGATCTCCTGTCGATACCCGCGCGCTCGTATCTGGAGCACAAGCGGCGCATCCAGATCGTGTTCCAGAATCCCTACGCGTCGCTCAATCCGCGCTTCACCGTGGGTCACATCGTGACGGAGCCGATGCTGATCCACGGCATCGGCGCCGACGAAGCGGAGCGCCGCGAGCTCGCCTACGCGATGCTGGAGAAAGTCGGCCTGCCTGCGGACGCGTTCTTCAAGTATCCTCACGAGTTTTCGGGCGGACAGCGGCAGCGGATCGCGATCGCGCGCTGCCTCACGATGAAGCCCGACGTCCTCATCTGCGACGAGTCGGTCTCGGCGCTCGACGTGTCGATCCAGGCGCAGTTACTGAACCTCCTGCAGGACCTGCAGGACGAATACGGCATGAGCTATCTCTTCATCTCGCACGACCTAGCCGTCGTCAGATACATGGCGGACGAAGTCATGGTGATGCACGCGGGCGAAGTCGTCGAAATCGCAGGCTCGGACGAGCTTTACGCAAGGCCGCGCCATCCCTATACACGGAAGCTCCTCGCCTCGATGCCGGCGCGTGCGGCGACATGATCCGCCGGCTTGCTCCTGCGCTGCTTTTCGTCGCCCTCGTCATGCCGGGCTTCGAGGCGCATGCCGCCCACGCCTACGCGCAGTTCGGCGACATCAAGTATCCCGCCGGCTTCAGCCACTTCGAATGGGCCGATCCGAACGCCCCGAAAGGCGGCGACATCGACCTCGTGCCCCCGCTCAGGATCACGAACTTCGACAAATACAACCCGTTCACGTTGAAAGGCACGTCGCCGCCGGGGCTTTCGTCCCTGGTCTTCGAGTCGCTGTTGACCGGGACCATGGACGAGCCCACGACCTCATACGGCCTCCTCGCCGAAGACGTCGAGGTCGCGCCCGACCGCCTGTCGGTGACTTTCCGCCTCCATCCCGCGGCGCGCTTCCAGAACGGCAAGCCGGTGACGGCCGCCGACGTGAAGCACAGCTTCGACACGCTCATGAGCAAGCAGGCCGCGCCGCAATATCGCGTGATTTTCAGCGACGTCGCGCGCGTGGTGGTGACCGCGGCGCGCACGGTGCGCTTCGACTTCAAGATTCCCAGCGCGGAGCTGCCTTTGCTCGTCGGGGGGCTGCCGGTCTTCAGCCGCGACTGGGGGGCGGGCAAGCCTTTCGACGAGGTCGTGATGGACATGCCGATCGCGAGCGGTCCCTATCGAGTCGGCCGCGTGAACTTCGGCCGCGACATCACCTACCAGCGCGACCCCGAGTACTGGGCGCGGGACCTCGGCGTGCGCCGCGGCCTCTACAACTTCGACCGCATCACTTATCGCATCTACAAGGATACGACGGCCCAGACCGAGGCTTTCAAGGCCGGCGAGTTCGATTACATCCAGGTCTTTTCCGCGCGTGAATGGGCGCGCCAGTACGTCGGCAAGAAATTCACTTCGGGCGAGATCGTCAAAGCCGAGCTGCCGACCAAGAACGCCGGCGATTTCCAGGGTTTTCTGATCAACGTCCGGCGCGAGAAATTCAAGGACGTGCGCGTGCGCGAAGCGCTCGGGCTCGCGTTCGACTTCGAGTGGATGAACCGGCAGCTCATGTTCAACGCGTATACGCGCGTGCGCGGATTTTTCAACGCGAGCGATTTCGAAGCGAAAGGCATGCCGAGCCCCGAAGAGCTCGTGCTGCTCGAGCCGCTCCGCGCGGAGCTGCCCGCGAAAGTGTTCACAGAACCGGTGCCTCTGCCGCCCTCGGCCGCGCCTCCCGGGAGCCTGCGCGCCAACTTGCGCAAGGCGCGCGACCTCCTCGCCGAAGCCGGCTGGACGTATCACGACGGCGCGCTGCGAAACGCGAAAGGCGAGCCTTTCACTGTCGAGTATCTCGACAGCTCGCGCGGCGACGTCATCGCGACGCCCTATTTCCAGGCGCTCGCGAGGCTCGGCATCAAAGGCGAGTATCGCCGGGCGGACTTCGCGCTCATCCGCAAGCGGCTCGACGTATTCGATTTCGATCTGTTCGTCGTGCGCATCCCCGGCACCGAATCCCCCGGGAGCGAGCTCATGGACCGCTTCGGCTCCAAGTCCGCGGACACCGAAGGCTCGAGCAATCTCATCGGAATGAAAAACCCCGCGGTGGATCACCTGATCGGCCTGGCGGTTGCGGCGACCAGGCGACCCGAGCTGGTGGCGCGGCTGCGCGCGCTCGACCGCGTGCTGCGCCACGGCCATTACGTCGTGCCGCAGTGGTATGCGAGCACGTTCCGGGTCGCCTACCTCAACGGAAAGTTCGGACAGCCCACTGTTGCGCCGCTCTACTACCGGCCGGAAGACTGGGTCGTCTCCACGTGGTGGAGAAAGCAATGACATGTAGCGCCGGCAGGCGCATCGGCGTGCCCTTGCGCACTTCGTTTCACGAAGGCGCGGCGTAGACCTCCATGTGGTCTTACATCCTCAAGCGGCTGCTGCTCATGATTCCGACGCTCCTCGGAATCCTGCTCATCACCTTCGTCATCACGCAGTTCGTTCCGGGCGGACCGGTCGAGCAGATGGTGGCGCAGCTCCAGGGGATCGAATCCGGCGGTGAAGGCCCCTCCGCCGCGGGCAGCGGGTATCGCGGGCGCCAGGGGGTGGATGCCAAACGCATCGAAGAGATCAAGGTGCTCTACGGCTTCGACAAGCCGCCGCACGAGCGCTTCCTCCACATGCTGGGGCGGTTCGCGCGTTTCGATCTCGGACAGAGCTTCTTCCACAACAAGGACGTGTGGAGCCTGATCCTGGAAAAGCTGCCGGTATCGATCAGCCTGGGGCTGTGGACTTTTCTGCTGGTGTACCTGATTTCGATCCCACTGGGGATCGCGAAAGCGGTGCGCGCCGGCACGCGCTTCGACACCGTCACCACGTTCATCGTGCTGCTCGGCTACGCGATTCCGAGCTTCGTCATGGGCGTCGTGCTGCTCGTGTTCTTCGCCGGCGGCTCGTTCTTCCAGTGGTTCCCGCTGCGCGGCCTCACTTCGCTCAACTGGCACGAGCTCTCGCTCATGGGAAAGATCGCCGACTATTTCTGGCATATCGCCCTGCCGGTCGCATCGATGGTGCTCGGCGGCTTCGCCGTGATCACGATACTCACCAAGAACTCGGTGCTCGAGGAGATCCGAAAGCAGTACGTGCTGACCGCGCGCGCCAAAGGCGTGGACGAGCGCAAGGTGCTCTGGAAGCACGTTTTCCGCAACGCGCTGATTCCGATCATGACGGGGTTCCCCGCGGCCTTCGTCGGCGCGTTTTTCAGCGGCTCGATACTGATCGAGACCCTGTTCTCGCTCGACGGGCTGGGGCTGCTCTCGTACGAGTCGGTCATCCGGCGCGATTATCCGGTGGTGCTGGGCAGCCTTTTTCTTTTCACCATCATCGGCCTCCTCACCACGCTGCTGCGCGACCTCTCGTACGTCTGGGTCGATCCGCGCGTGAAATATTTCGGCTGAGAGCATGGCGGGCGATTCGATCTCAGCCACCGCCGGTGCCGTGCTCCCCGCACCGCCCGGGACCTCGCTGCAAAGCCCTGCGCGGCGCGCGTGGCGGCGCTTTCGCAGCAATCGCACCGGTTATGTGAGCCTCGTCCTGTTCCTGGTGCTTTTCGGATTGAGCCTGGTCGCGGAAGTGCTTTCGAACGACAAGCCGCTCGTCGTGCGCTACGACGGCCACTGGTATTTCCCGCTGGTGCAGACTCTGCCCGAGACGACTTTCGGCGGCGATTTTCCGACGCCGACCGATTACCTCGATCCGCTGATCC
>CAZULX010000054.1:0-6865 GCA_964621335.1 uncultured Streptomycetaceae bacterium | reverse complement strand
AAGTCACACTGAAGAAAGGCGATTTCATCGTGGTGCGCGGTCAGAACCACGCGTGGAACAACCGCACCAACAAACCCGCTGTGCTGGCGGTCGCCTCCCACGACGGCCGCCTGGAGGAGGCGTCATTCCGGGCGCCGGCCCGGAATCCATTTGAAAGTGGGGGAAGGGAGGTTACGGAGGGAAACCGTGGAAGGTTTCCCTCTGTTCGTTTAGCGGCGAGGCCCGAGCCTTCAGGCGAGCGCCGCTACCTGTGGGCTTTCAGAACGACCTTGCCCGCTTCGCGGTGAAATGGCGGAATCTTCGCGCAGCGAAGATTCTGGGTTATGCTGCAACCCCGCTGAACCCCCTGTGTCAACCATACTGCGGCTCTCGCCGTTTTTTCCGTTCCGAGGAGTACAAACAATGTCATCGAGCTTCAAACGCCTTGCCCTGGCGAGTCTGACCGCATGCACTGCGCTCGCGGCCGCCGCACCTGTTTACAGCCAGCAATATCCCACCAAGCCCGTGCGCGTGATCGTTCCTTTCGCGCCCGGCGGCGGCAGCGACATCACCGCGCGGCAGTTCTCCAACAAGTTGACCGAGTACCTGGGTCAGACGTTCGTCGTCGACAACCGCGGCGGCGCCGGCGGCCTGATCGGCATGGAAGCAACCGCGCGCGCGGTGCCCGACGGCTACACGATCATGATGATGTCCGCGAGCTTTTCGGCGACCTCCGCCGTGCGGAAACCTCCGTTCGACCCGATCAACTCCATCGTTCCCGTCGCGGAGTTCGGCTACACGCCTTTCGTTCTGACCGTACACCCGTCGCTTCCGGCGAAGACGACGAAAGAGCTGATCTCCCTCGCGCGCACGACCAAGGGCGGCCTGAGCTATGCGGGTACCGGCGCCGGCGGCGCCACGCATCTCGCCACCGAGCTTTTCACGATGATGGCCAAGATAAAGATGGTCGCCATACAGTACAAGAGCACCGGCGCGGCGATGGCCGATCTCCTGTCGGGCCAGGTGCCTGTGATCGTCGGCAGCCTGCTCCCGGTCTCCCGGCAGCTCCCCACCGGCAAGCTCCGGGCCATTGCGGTAACGACGGCCAAGCGCTGGCACACGATGCCGAAGACCCCGACCATCGCCGAGACGGTCCCCGGCTACGAAGTCACGCTGTGGTTCGGCACCATGGCGCCGCGCGGAACGCCGCAGCCGATCATCAATCAGCTCAACGCCTCCATCAACAAGGCGCTCGGCTCGGCCGACATCAAGAAGGGTCTGGAAGGCGCGGGCATGATCGGCAACCCCGTGACGCCGGAGCAGTACGGCAAGCGCATCCGCGACGATTACGAACGCTGGTCGAAGGTCGCCACTGAGGCGAACATCAAGCTCAACTGATCTTTGCTTCGCAAAGATCGTGGTCCGAAGGAACAGAGGGGAACCGCATGGTTCCCCTCGCTACGCTCGGGCTCGCCAGTTACGAACAGAGGGGAACCCAAGGTTCCCCTCCGTTACCTCCCTTCCTTCGGTGTGACGTCATTCCGGACTTGATCCGGAATCTATTTTCAAATTAATCCTGCAGCGGCGTTCACGCGCGCCCGCGTGAGCGGGAGCTCGCGTATCCGCACGCCGATCGCGTCGGCGACGGCGTTCGCGATCGCGGCCGCGGTCGGTCCTTGCGCCGCTTCGCCGGTCCCCAGGAAAGGCATCCCGGGCCGCGTGATGATATGCACGTCGACGCTCTCCGGCACGTTGGAGAAGCGCAGGATCGGGTAGGTGCTCCAGTCCTTGCTCGTCACTCGCGTGCGATCGAAGGCGACCGCTTCGTAGAGCGTCCAGCTGATCGACTGGATGATCCCGCCTTCGGTCTGATTGCGGATGCCGTCGGGGTTCACCGCCTCCCCGCTGTCGATCGCAGCCACCGCCCGTAACGGTCTCACGAGGCCGCTCTCGCGGTCGACCTCCACTTCGACCGCCACCGCGCAATACGCCGCGAGGTTCTTGTAGCGCGCATAGCCGAAGCCGCGTCCGCGATTGCGCTGCCTGCGGAATTGCGACCACCCGAAGCGCTCGGCGCACGCGCTGATAACGTCGCGCGCACGTGGGTCCCCGATATGGCGCAGACGAAAGTCGATGGCGTCGGCTTTGGCGGCGAGCGCGAGCTCGTCCATGAAGCTCTCGCTCGCGAAGACGTTGTGATAGGCGCCGAGCGCGCGCAGCGCCGAGACGCGCATCGGCGGAGCCGGCACGAAGTGGTGCACGACGCGGGCGTTGCGGAAAGTGTAGGGCGGGATCGCATTGCGGTTGCCGCCGCCCGCCGGCAGCGGCAGCGGCTTCGGCTGCGGTGGCGTGAACGCCGTCTCGATGTGGCGCGCGGGCGCGAGATGCCCTGCGGGCCCCGGGCGCGTCGAGTGCGCGCCGCTCCACACTTCGTATTGCCAGTCGATGACGTTGGGCCCGTCGAGCCGCGCGCGCGCGGTCGAGATCATCACCGATCCGTACGGCTCCCACATGTGCTCGTCTTCGCGCATCCACTGCACGCGCACCGGACGCCCGGGAAAAGCGGTGGCGATCAAAGCCGCGTCGGCGCCCGCGTCGTCGGCGCCGTTGTGGCCGTAGCAGCCCGAGCCTTCCATGTGGATCACTCTCACGCGCTCGACCGGCGCCTGCAGCATCTCGGCGATCGCTGCGCGCAGCGGGTAGACCCCCTGCGTGTGCGAGTAAATCGTCACGACGCCGTCCTGCGCGTGACCGACGGCGCACGAGGGACCGATCGACGCATGCATCTGGTACGGCCTGCGGTAGGTCGCGCTGATCGTGCCGGAGCCGAGCGCGCCTTCGGCCGCGCCTCCGAGGTTGACGTAATCTTCCGCCGGCAGCTTCTGGAAGTGGCTGTAGAGCTCGGCCGGCGGCGGCAGCGACTCGCGCGCTTCCCACTTGCAGCGCTTCGCAAGCTCGCGCATCGCAACCACCGCCTGATACTCGCGCTCGGCGACGACTGCGAGGAAGCTACCGTTGTGAACGATCTTGAGCACGCCCGGCATCTTCTGGACCGCCGCCGTATCGACCGCTGCGAGCTTCGCTTCGTAGCTCGGCGGCCGCACGACGCGCGCGTGCGCCATCGCCGGGAGCCGCAGGTCCTGCACGTAAATCGGGGCGCCGGTGACTTTCGCGGGGATGTCGACGCGCTGCATCGACTTCCCGATGACGCCGCGCGTCTTCGGGTCGCGCAGCGGCGACTCCGGCGTTGCATTCACGTGCAGCGTTTCACCGGTGACGAGCTGGCCGTAGGTCATGCTGCGGCCGTCGTTCGCGCGGATCGTGCCGAGGTGCACGCTTAACTGCGTGGAGGGGACCGCAAGGCGCTGCGACGCGAGCGCGACGAGTATCGCTCTCACCTGCGCGGACGCGTGCATGATCGCCGTGCCGCTGTGCTCCATCGACTGGCTGCCCGCGGTATAGCCTTCGTTAGGCGTGCGGCCGGTGTCCGCCGTCACGAGCGTGATCGAGCGCGGGTCGACGACCAACTCTTCGGCCGCGACCTGGATCAGCGCGGTCTTGATGCCCTGGCCGAGCTCGACCTTGCCGGTGAAAACGGTGACCGCGCCGTTCGCGTCGATGCGGATCCAGGAATCGAGGAGCGGCGCCTAGCCGAGATTCCCGGGAAGCCTGGGCGCCGGCTCCGGCGCCTTGCCGAGGCTCTGCGGCTCCTGCGCTGCGCCGAAAACCGCAGGGGCGAGCGAGAAGCTCACCACGAGCGCGCCGCCGCGCGCGAGGAATTCGCGGCGGGTGAGGGGGGCGTTCATCTGCGGCCCTTCATGAGCGCGGCCGCGCGCTCCACCGCGCGCACTATCCGCATGTGCGTTCCGCAGCGGCAGAGATTCGCGTTCATGTGCTTGCGGATATCGGCTTTCGATGGCGCGGGATTGCGCTCGAGCAGCGCCTGCGCGCGCATCATCATTCCGGGTATGCAGTAGCCGCACTGCGCGGCCTGCTCCTCGATGAAGGCGCGCTGCACCGGGCCCGGGTTTTCCAGCGTGCCGAGTCCTTCCACCGTCGTGATGCGCCGCCGCTCGAGCGCCGCAATCGGCGTCACGCACGAGAGCACCGGCTGACCGTCGACCAGCACCGTGCACGCGCCGCACTGTCCGAGGCCGCATCCGAACTTGGCGCCGTTCAACTGGAGGTGGTCGCGCAGCACGTAGAGGAGCGGCGTCGCCGGATCGGCGTCGACCTGCTGGGCTTTGCCGTTGACGTCCAGTGTGATCATCTCGCGGTCTTTGCGATGCTCTGCCGCGTGCGCCGCACTTCGCGCGAGACCGCCGGCCACTCGGGCCGATCGGTGTAGGTCGCTCGCAGATACGTGACGAGCGCGGCCACCTGTTCGTCCGTGAGCGCGCCGTGAAAGCCCGGCATGAAAGGCCCGGGCTCGCCATCGGGCGGTGCCATGCCTTGCAGGATGATGCGTATCAGGTTTCCCGGACCGGGCAGCGCAACCGAAGTCGAGAGCGCGAGGTGCAGCGCCTCGCCGGAAGGCGATCCCGGCGGCCGTTCGGCCGCGCCGTGACACACCGCGCAGGTCGCGCCGTAGATGACGGCGCCGATCTGCACGTCAGCCGCCGCCGTTTTACGCGAGGCGTCCGGCTGCGGCTCCAGGGTCGCGCCGCCTCCGCGCGCACGCGCGAGCGCCCATTCGCCGCGCCGCTGACGCTCGGCATCGGGCGCGCCCGAGACCGAAGCAATGTAAGCCGCGATCGCCCGCACTTCCTGCTCCGGAACCGAGCCCAGGTTGTGCGCGACCGCAGCCATTGGCCCCGCGGCGACTTCGTGCGATGCGCTCGCGCCGTATCGCAGGTAGCGATAGAGGGTCTCGGCAGTCCACGGCACCGGCGCGCGCGAATTCGCATCGAGCGCGGGCGCGTGCCAGCCTTCGGCCTCACCGCCGGCAAGGGATTCGCGCTTTTTTTCCGCCCCGAGGACGTTACGCGGCGTGTGGCAAGCACCGCAATGGCCCAGCCCGTGGACGAGATAAGCGCCGCGGTTCCATTCTTCGCTTTGCGCAGGGTCCGGCCGGAACGCCTGCTGCTCGAGGTACAGAAGCTTCCACCCCGAGACGAGCATGCGGATGTCGAGCGGAAAAACGAGATCGTTCTTCGGCCTTTCCGCGCGCACCGGATCGCGCGTCATGAGAAAGGCGTAGAGGGCGTTCAGGTCTTCCTCGCTCACGAGCGTGAAATGGTCGTACGGGAAAGCCGGATAGAGGTGCCGCCCTTCGCGATCGACGCCTTCGCGCATCGCGCGTGCGAATGCCGCCTGCGACCAGCGGCCGATGCCCGTGTCGGGGTCGGGCGTGATGTTGGTACCGTGTATCGTCCCGAAAGGGGTGTGCAGCGGGAATCCGCCCGCGTAAGCTTTTCCGCCCGGGGCGGTGTGGCACGCCACGCAATCGCCGATCGCCGCGAGCGCAGCGCCGCGCGAGACGAGCGCGGTGTCGAACGAGCCCTTCGCCGGCGGCTCGACGGGTGCGATCTCAGCGCGCCAGGAAATCGCGATGAAAACGACGATCGCGGCGAGAAAAAGAACGAGGATGAGGAAGAGTAGTCGGCGGGCCATGGAATGCGGGTGGAGCGGCGCTCGCCGCCCACGTGCATTTAATGTGCCGCGACCCTCCGCAGGCGCGCGCTTTGCTCAGAAGCGCGCGACACATCAGGGGATTTACGATGTCAGAACGGACAGTTAGACCAGTGCAGACGAGAAAGCGGCGAGGGCACCGCTCGCGCATCACCGAGGGCCTGCCGGACCCGCTCGGCGCGACGTGGGACGGGCTCGGCGTCAACTTTGCGCTGTTCTCGGCCAACGCGAGCAAGGTGGAGCTCTGCCTTTTCGACGCGCACGGCAAGCGCGAGCTCGAGCGCATCGCCCTGCCCGAGTACACCGACGAGGTGTGGCACGGTTATCTCCCCGATGCGAGGGCCGGCACGGTATACGGCTACCGCGTGCACGGGCCGTACGAGCCCGGGCAGGGCCATCGCTTCAACCCCAATAAGCTGGTGCTCGACCCTTACGCCAAAGCGCTCGTCGGAGAGCTCGAGTGGGCGGACGAGCTTTTCGGCTACGAGCTCGGCGCGCAGGGAGATGACCTCGCGTTCGACGGTCGCGACAGCGCGCCGTTCATGCCCAAGTGCCGCGTGGTCGATCCCGCCTTCACGTGGGGACGCGAGCGCCGGCCGCACGTGCCGTGGGATCGCACCATCCTCTACGAGGCGCACGTGCGCGGCTACACGATGCGCCACCCGGCGGTGCCCGAGGAGCTGCGCGGAAAGTTCGCCGGCCTCGCGGTGCGCGAAGTCGTCGACTACATCCGCAGCCTGGGAGTGACCTCGATCGAGCTCCTGCCGGTGCAGGCCTCGGTGGTCGATCGCGGCCTGATGGAGAGAGGGCTCACCAACTACTGGGGCTACGACACGATCGCTTTTTTCGCGCCCAATCCGCGCTACTCGGCTTCGGGATCGATTCAGGGATTCAAGACGATGGTCTCGCATCTGCACTATGCCGGAATCGAGGTGATACTCGACGTCGTCTACAACCACACGCCCGAAGGCAACGAGCGCGGCCCGACGCTGTGCTTCAAAGGCATAGACAATGCGTCGTACTACCGCCTCATGCCGGATGACCCGCGTTATTACATCAACGACACCGGGACCGGCAATACGCTCAATCTGAACCACGCGCGCGTGCTGCAGATGGTCATGGATTCGCTGCGCTACTGGGTGACGGAAATGCACGTCGACGGCTTCCGCTTCGACCTGGCGACGATACTCGCGCGCGAGGAGCACGGATTCAACCCGAGCGGCAGCTTTCTCGACAGTTGCCGGCAGGACCCGAT
>CAZULX010000053.1:0-5951 GCA_964621335.1 uncultured Streptomycetaceae bacterium | reverse complement strand
AGCCTCAATTCGGCGGGGCAGGCCGACGTCGCGACGAATTCCGAAACACAGGCCCTGCGCGCCTCGGCCGCCAACCCGGACCTGCGCTTCATCTTCACCGTCGCCGAGTGCCCATACCGCATCGTGGCGCGCCGCTCGGCGGGCGTGAGCGGGCTCGCCGACCTTCGCGGCAAACGCGTGGGCACCCAGCTCGAGTCGTCGGCAGCGTATTTTCTGGAGGTGATGCTGCGCACCGTCGGCCTGAGCTCGGAAGACGTCGTCTGCATACCCTTCATGGCCCACACCGAGGCGCCCGTCAGCCAGCTTCCGGAGGCGCTGCGAAGCGGCAGGCTCGATGCGGTGGCGCTGTGGGAGCCGCAGGTGCAGCGGGCGAAGCTCGCCATCGGAAGTGACGCCATCGAGTTTCGCGATCCCGTGGTCTACACCGAGAAATTCAATCTGTGCACGACTCAAGCCCATCTCGACGATGCTCCGTTGCGACAGCGGATCGTCGTTTTCGTGCGTGCGCTCATCGTGGCCGTGCGGCGCCTGAAACAAAATCCCGAGGCCGGCTGGCGGCTGGTCGCACAAGCTGCGAAGCTGGATCCCGAAACGGTCGAGAGCGCATGGCCTTATCTCGACTACCCGGCGACGCTGGCAACCGATCTGCTCGATATTTTCGAAAGGCAGGAGGTGTGGATAGCCCGGGTCCAGGGCCGTCCACCGCGCACCCGCGATGCGCTTTCGAAGTTGATCGATGACAGCGTGCTGCGCGAGGCGCTCGCGGGCTGACCCTACCGCACCTTGAGGCCCAGCGCGCGGACCACTTTGCCCCAGCGCTGCATCTCGGATTCGATCACGCGTCCGAATTCCTGGGGTGTGGAGAGCTGGATCTCGACGCCGAGCCGCGTCATCGCATCGACCGCGGCCTGGGTACGCATCGTCTTGTGTACTTCCGCATTCAGCTTGTCGATGATCGCCCGCGGCGTGCGTGCGGGCGCGAGCATTCCCAGCACGGCTTCCGCGTGATAGCCGGGTACTCCGGCCTCGGCGATCGTGGGCAGCTCCGGCGCGGACGGCGAGCGTTTGGCGCTGGCGGTGCCCAGGGCGCGCAGGCGCCCGCTTTGTATGTGAGGCTTTACCGTGAGCGCGTTGCCGAATACCAGCGAGCTTTCGCCGGCAATCGTCGCGAGCAGCGCCGGCCCCGCGCCTTTGTACGGAATCTCACGCAGCTTCACGCCCGCCATCTGGTTGAAGAGCTCGGCGGCGAGCTGCGCCGAGCTGCCGGTGCCGCCGGAACCATAGGTGATCTCGTCGGGGCGTGCCTTCGCCGCGGCGATGAGCTCTTTCACGTTGCGCGCGGCGAGCGATGGATTGACGACCAGCACGTAGGGTGAGGTTGCGACCATCGAAACCGGGACGAAATCGCGCAAGGTGTCGTAAGGGAGCTTGTAGAGGCTCGGGTTGACCGAGTGCGGGCTGGACACGAAGAGGAGCGTGTAACCGTCGGCCGGCGCGCGCGCGACGATCTCTGTGCCGATGAGGCCGTTGGCGCCGCCGCGGTTATCCACGACCACTTGCCGATTCATCGATTCGGTCATGCCTGCGGCCACATACCGTGCAATGACGTCGGTGCCGCCGCCCGGTGCGAAAGGCACCACCAGGCGCAGCGGCTTGACCGGATAAGCCTCTCCTGAGCGTGTCGAAGCGGCCTGTGCATACGCGGCGCCTGCAACGCAGGCGAGGGTTGCAGCAACGGCGCAGTGCCGAAGACCTGTGAGCATATTCATCGACGCCTTCTGAAAGAAAGTCACGCCTATCTTACCAATGCACGGGGACGACGCACGGGCCTGACAGCCGCTCCCGCGGAATCCCGGTATCATCGCGCGTTGCACTTGACCTGTCATGGAGGAAGCAATCATGCCCGATACCCTACGCATCGGCGTCGTCGGCGCCGGGGCCAACACGCGCCTGCATCACATTCCCAAACTGAAGAAGATCGACGGCGTCGAGATCGCGGCGGTGGTGAATCGCACGCGAGCATCGTCGGAGCGCGCGGCCCAGGAACTCGGCATCCCGCGCGTGCACGATCACTGGCAGGATCTCGTGAAAGACGCGGGAATCGATGCGGTGGTCATCGGGACCTGGCCTTATATGCACTGCCCGATCACGCTGGCGGCGCTCGCTGCGGGCAAGCACGTCCTCACCGAGGCGCGGATCGCGATGAACGCCACTGAGGCGCGGCAGATGCTCGCGGCCTCGCGCGCACGGCCGAACCTCGTGACGCAGGTCGTCCCCGGTCCGCCCACCTTCGCTGCCGACCCGATGGTGATGCACCTCCTGGCCGACGGCTACATCGGCGAGCTGCAAGCGTTGGATCTGCACGTCCCGACCGGCTTCATGAACCGCGATGCGCCGATGCACTGGCGCATGGACCGCGAGTACTCGGGTACGAACATCATGTCGATGGGCATCTGGTACGAATCGATCTCGCGCTGGGTCGGGCCGGCGACTGCGGTCATGGCGCGGACACGGCTCGCGGTCCCGTATCGCGTCGACAAGGAACGCTTTGAGCGTCGCGCGGTCACGGTGCCCGACCACGTGGAAGTGATCGCCGATCTTGCGAGCGGCGCGATCGCGCGCATGCACTGGAGCTCGGTCGCCGGGTTCATGCCCGGACCCGAGGTATGGCTTTACGGATCCGAAGGCACGCTGCGGCTGGAGCAGCGCGGGCGCGACAACCTCGTGCTCTCGGGCGGGCGCCGCGGCGACAAGGAGATGGCCCCGATCGAGATCCCGGCGGACAAGACCTACCGCTGGCGCGTGGAAGAAGAGTTCGTCGGCGCGATCCGCGGGCAGGAGCAGGTCCGGCGCACGTCGTTCGCCGACGCCGTGAGCTACATGGATTTCACCGAAGCGGTGCACCTCTCGAGCCGCGAAGGGCGGCGCGTTCACCTCCCCCTGCGGGATGGGGCCTAACGCATAACCGATGGAGTAATTCCGTAAATGCGAATGAACGAAGAACCCGCCGCATACGAAGCGGACGTGATCATCATCGGCTTCGGTTCCGCGGGAGGATGCGCCGCGATCGAGGCGCGCGATCTGGGGGCCGAGGTCCTGATACTGGAGAAGCAGCCCGAGGATTCGCACTATTCGAACACGCGCATGAGCGGCGGCGGCTTTCACAGCCCGGACCCGGCCGGCGATTTCGATTCGCTCAAGTCGTACGCGAAGGCGATGTTCAGCGGCGACAATCTTCCGCAGAACCTCGAAGGCGCTCAGAGCGAGTTCGCCGATGAGCTGGCCGAGCTGTGGGCTCGATATTCGCCGCAGAACGCCGATTTCATGCGCGGGCTCGATCCGGCTTTCCAGGCAGTCGCCTCCGCGGGCGCTGCCTTTCCGGAGTTTCCCGGCGCGGCGAAGTCCGGATACGCGTGCGTGCGCAGCACCTACACCGGAAAGTACGACGAGGACGCGCTCACCGGCCGCACGAAAGACACGGCCAAATCCGCGAAGCAATCCGGCGAAGCTTTCCACGCCTGCATGCTGACCGGCATCCAGTCCCGCAACGTGCCGATCCACTACGGCGTCGCGGCGAGCGAGCTCATCCTCGACGACAGTGGTGCGGTCGTCGGGGTGCGCGCCGAGCGCAACTCGCAGCCGGTGATCTACCGGGCGCGGCGCGCGGTGATCATCGCCTGTGGCGGTTACGAGTACAACGTGCGCATGCGCAAGGCGTTTCTGGACGGGCCGGGAATGGAGGGCTGGGCGTTTTACGGCTCGCCCGCCAACACCGGCGACGGGATCCGAATGGCGATGCGCGCCGGCGCGGCCTTGTCTCGCGTCGGGAGCATTGCGGGCCGCGTCATCTGCGCGGTCCCGGAGCGCAGGCACGGTCTCAGGATTGGCATGAATACGTCGGGGGTCGGCAAGCCCAACGAAATCGTCGTCGACAACCACGGCCGCCGCTATGCGTCGGAGCGGCGGATCACCAAGGATCCCAGCCGCTACATTTTCTACAAGGAAGCGCTGCAGTTCGATACGGTGACCCTGAGTTATCCGCGGATTCCGTCGTGGATGATCTTCGACTCGGTGATGATGCGCCGCGGACCGGTTGTCAGCGTGGCGGCGGCGGCTTACAACGGAATCGACTGGGGCACGGACAACCTGAACGCGCTGCGTAACGGCTGGATCCTGAGCGGCGACACGGTCGGGCAGTTGGCGCAGCGCATCCGCGAGCATTCCGACAACCGCGGCAAGATGGATACGGCCGAGCTGATCGACGCAGTCGGGAAATGGAACGGGTATTGTGCTGCCAAACACGATCCCGACTTCGAGCGCGAAGTGGCAACGATGGGTCCGGTAGCGGAGCCGCCGTTCTATGCGATCCCGCTTTATCCGGGCGGCCCGAATACCAAAGGGGGCTTGCGCGCGGATGCGCAGCGCCGGGTGCTCGACTGGGACGACCGGCCGATAGCGAGACTGTACGCGGTCGGCGAGATCTGTTCGGTATTCCAGTTCGTCTATCAGGGCGGGGGCAATCTCGCGGAGGGGATCACCTTCGGGCGCATCGCGGGGCGCAATGCGGCGGCGGAGCGTCCTGCGACGTCGGAGAGAGCCTCATCACGCGGAGCGGCAAGCCTCGACCTGAAGTGAAACGCCGCGCGGGCACCCACGCCCAGGTATGGGCGATGGCGGGCCCGATCATACTCGCCAACATCTCCGTGCCGCTGCTGGGCGCAGTGGACACCGCGGTGGTCGGGCATCTGCCGGAGGTCTACTACATCGGCGCCGTCGCTATCGGCGCGATGCTCTTCAATTTCATCTATCACCTGTTCAACTGCCTGCGCATGGGCACGACGGGGCCCACGGCGCAGGCGCGGGGCGCCGGAAATTACGCCGAGGTGCGGGCGATGATCGGCCGCGCGCTCCTGCTCGCCGTTGTGATCGGCGCAATCGTCGTAGCGCTGCAGCTTCCCATCATCGCCTTTGCCTTCTGGCTGATCGATGCCAGCCCGGAAGTCGAACACTACGCGCGCGAGTATTTTCTGATCCGCGTGTGGGCGATGCCGGCGGTGCTCTGCACCTACGCGATCATCGGCTGGTTCTACGGGCTCGGGAATGCCCGCACACCGCTCGTCGTGCAGATCTTTACCAATGCCCTCAACATCGTTCTCGCTTTCCTTTTTGTCTTCGGCTATGGCTGGGGTGTCCCCGGTGTGGCTGCCGCGACGCTCATCTCCGAGTGCGCGGGACTCGTCCTCGGCGCCTGGTATGTGCGGCGGACCCTGCGCGCCCTCCCGGACGACGGCCCGCGCGGCCGGCTGCTCGATCGCGCCAGGTTGGTCCGCATGGTTTCGATCAACAGCGACCTCGTGGTGCGAACCCTGTGCGTGGTCTCGGTGCTCGGCTTCTTCATGGCGAAGAGCGCCGAGCTCGGCGATGTGACGCTCGCCGCCAATCAGGTTCTGCACCATTTCCTCGTCTTCACGTCGTTCGCCCTCGACGGCTTCGCGCACGCGGCGGAGGCCATACTCGGCGAGGCCTTCGGGCGGCGTAACCGCGAAGCTTTTCTGCGCGCGATGCGGGTCGTGTTCCTGTGGGCGGGGCTCGTCGGAGTGCTCAACGTCGTGATCTACGCCGCGGTCGGGCACGGCGTCATTGCGCTGATGACGGGCATCCCGGAAGTGCGCACTGCTGCGGCCGGCTATCTGCTGTGGCCGGTGCTCATGCCTCTGGTATCGGTGTGGGCGTACACCTATGACGGCGTGTATCTCGCGGCAACCCACACGAAGGTGATGCGCAACACGGTGATTGCGTCGTTCGTCGTTTTTCTGGGAGCGCTCTATACGCTGATGCCGCTTTACGGCAATGCCGGCTTATGGATTGCGGTCGCTGCCTTTCTCGGCTGTCGCGGCCTGCTGCTGCACCTGCTCTTCCCGCACCTGTTGCGCACGATCCGGTAACGGGTC
>CAZULX010000052.1:0-12694 GCA_964621335.1 uncultured Streptomycetaceae bacterium | reverse complement strand
GCTCGTGTTCGCTTGCTGCCTCGGCGTGAGCTCGGCCGCCTACCCGCAGGGCAAGCCTTCAGGACAAGCGGCGACCGCGAAAGCGACCTTCGCCGGAGGCTGTTTCTGGTGCATGGAGCCGCCTTACGACAAGCTGCCCGGTGTGATCTCGACGATTTCGGGCTACATGGGCGGCCGCACGAAAAATCCGACATACGAGTCGATCTCGACCGGCACCACGGGGCACACCGAAGTGGTGCAGGTGGAGTACGATCCTTCGAAAGTGACTTACGCAACGCTGCTCGAGGTTTTCTGGCGCAACATCGACCCGACCCAGCGCAACGGCCAGTTCTGCGACCACGGCTCTCAATATCGCACCGGGATCTTCTACCACAACGACGAGCAGAAGAAGCTGGCCGAAGCTTCCAAGGCCGCGCTGCAGAAGAACAAGCCTTTTAAAGGCGAAATCGTGACCGAAGTGACTGCCGCGCCCGAGTTCTACCGCGCCGAAGAGTACCACCAGGATTTCTACAAGAAGAGTCCGACGCGCTACAAGGTCTATCGCAGCGGTTGCGGACGCGATGCGAGGCTGCAGGCGCTGTGGGGACGTTCAGGGGATTAAGACCTACGCCGCGGAAAGATCCACACCGCTCCTTCGCGCAGCGAAGGGCGCAACAGCGCGCTTAGCGCCTATCGGCGCTACATACGATCTGCGCGGCCGATACATTAGGTAATGGTCACGCGGGCGAACTTGCGTTTGCCGACCTGAAGTACCACCGGCGGGCCCCCGACCAGCCTGAGCGCCTTGTCGCTCACCTTCTCGCCGTTCAGCTTGACGCCGCCCTGCTCGATCATCCGCAGCGCTTCGGAGGTGCTCGCGGTGAGCCCGGCTTGTTTGAGCACCTGCGCGATCGCCACGCCCTTCCGGCCGCCATCGATCGAGACTTCAGGCATTTGTTCCGGAACCGCGCCTTCGCGAAAGCGCGCCTCGAAGTCCGCAAGCGCGGTCTGCGCCGCGGCACGCCCGTGGAAACGCTCGACGATCTCCTGCGCGAGACCGACTTTGATCTCACGCGGGTTGCGTCCCGCCGCCACTTCCGCGCGCCAGCCCCTGACAGTCGCGAGCGGTGCGAAGGAGAGCAGCTCGATGTAGCGCCACATGAGCTCATCCGACACCGACATGAGCTTGCCGAAGATCTCGCCAGGCGGCTCGTTGATGCCAACGTAGTTGTTGAGCGATTTCGACATCTTGTTGACGCCGTCCAGGCCTTCGAGGAGCGGCATGGTGAGTATCACCTGCGGGCGCTGACCGTAGTGCTTCTGCAGTTCGCGTCCCATCAGCAGGTTGAACTTCTGGTCGGTGCCGCCGAGCTCCATATCCGCTCGCAGAGCGACCGAGTCGTAGCCCTGAACCAGCGGATACAGGAATTCGTGTATCGCGATCGGCTGGTTGCCCCGATAGCGAGTGCCGAAATCTTCGCGCTCGAGCATGCGCGCGACGGTATGAGTCGCGGCGAGCTTGATCACGTCGGCCGCGGAGAGCTTGTCCATCCACGTCGAATTGAAGACGACCTCGGTGCGATCGCGGTCGAGGATCTTGAAGACCTGCTCCTGATAAGTGGCGGCGTTGCGCGCGACTTCGTCACGGGTCAGCGGCGGACGGGTCGTGTTCTTGCCCGTCGGGTCACCGATCATGCCGGTGAAATCCCCTATTAGAAACAGTATCTTATGGCCCAGGTCCTGAAGCTGCCGAAGCTTGTTCAGGAGCACCGTGTGGCCGAGGTGCAGATCCGGCGCCGTCGGATCGAAACCGGCCTTGACCCGAAGCTGCCCGCCTTTGCGCAGGCGCTCGACGAGCTCTCCCTCCACGAGGAGCTCGTCGGCGCCGCGCTTGATGACGGCGAGCGTATCGTCCACCGCCGTGATGGGGTTCGGGGCCATTTCAGAATGTGATTTAGGGGTTGTTTCCGGCTTATTTGTTGTTTGACGGCGACACCACTTCTGCTAAGCTTCCCGACCTAACGCAGGTAGAGCGCAGAATACGCAGGAAAATCATGCCTCAACAAGAGACTTCCATTGTACTCGAAACGCTGCTGCGGCTCTCCCGCAGCAGCGCCGTACGCCGCGGCATGCTTGCGGCAATACTGCCGTTTGTGGGCGTGGTTGCGGCCTTCGGCATCGCGCCCGATACCGTCACTGAAAAAGTCGTCGTCGCGCCCGTGGTCGAAGCGCTCGCGCTCACGCCGATCGCAGCTTCCGCCACGGCCGAAGACACGTACTGGCGCGAAGAGCGCATCCAGCGCGGAGACACTTTCGCCAGCCTGCTTTCGCGGCTGCGCATAGAAGACGCCGACGCGGTGCGCTTCCTGCGTGCGAGCAGCGACGCGAAGGGCATGCGCCAGCTGGTGCCGGGACGCGTGGTGCGCGCGCAAACGGCCGAAGACGGCAGGCTGCTCGAGTTGCGCTATTCCACCGGGATCATGGTGCTGAAGGCCAAAGCCGTAGGCGACGGCTATCGTGTCTCGGAAGAAGTGGCGCCGCTGGAGCGGCGCATCATGATGAAGTCGGCGGACATCAGAAGCTCTCTTTTCGCCGCCACCGACGCCGCGCACATCAATGACGCGGTCGCGACCCAGATCGCCGACATCTTCTCCACCGACATCGACTTTCACCGGGACTT
Organism: uncultured Streptomycetaceae bacterium; assembly: GCA_964621335.1. Taxonomy (GTDB): domain Bacteria; phylum Pseudomonadota; class Gammaproteobacteria; order Burkholderiales; family SG8-41; genus JAQGMV01. The sequence continues at coordinate 10,035 of CAZULX010000052.1, read as the reverse complement.
GCGCCGGGGCGATCGTTTCACGGTCGTGTACGAGATGTATTTCGACGCGGGGGAGCCGGTGCGTTCCGGACGCGTGCTCGGCGCCGAGTTCATCAACCAAGGCAAGTCGTATCAGGCGATCTGGTACCAACACGCAGACGGCCAGGGCGACTACTACACGGCCGACGGTAAATCGATCAAGAAAGCATTCCTCCGCTCCCCTCTCGAATTTTCACGCATCAGCTCAGGCTTCACCCGCGCGCGCTTCCACCCGATTTTGCAGCGCTGGCGTGCGCACAAAGGCATCGACTACGCGGCTGGCACGGGAACCGGAGTGAAAGCGACCGCCGACGGCGTCGTGGAGTCCGCCCGCTACGATCGCGGGTACGGAAACGTCATCGTGCTGCGTCACCAGCAGAAATACACGACGCTCTACGGCCACCTGTCGGGATTCGCGAGGGGCATCAGCCGCGGCGCCCGTGTCTCGCAGGGCCAGACGATAGGCTACGTCGGCGCCACCGGCCTCGCGACAGGGCCCCACCTCCACTACGAATTCCGCATCAACCTGGTGCACCAGGATCCGCTGCGAGTCGCCATGCCGGAAGCCCCGCCCATCACGGCGGAGCTCAGGGCGAGCTTCGACACGGTCGCCCGCCCGATGGCGCAACGGCTGGGACTGCTGCGGCAGACCAATCTCGCGCGACTCGACTAAAGCCCGGCGCGCTGCAAACGGAAACGGGAGCCTAGGCTCCCGTTTTCTTGCGGTGAGGCTTAAAGGCGCTCAGGCCGAAAACGACGATCCGCACCCGCACGTCGAGCTCGCGTTCGGATTCTTGATCACGAACTGCGCGCCCTCGATATTCTCCTGGTAGTCGATTTCGGCACCGGCGAGGTACTGAAGGCTCATCGGATCGATGAGGAGCGTGACGCCGCTTTTCTGCATCGCCGTATCGTCTTCGTTCGTCGCCTCGTCGAACGTGAAACCATACTGGAACCCGGAGCACCCGCCGCCGGTGACGAAGACGCGCAGCTTCAGCTCGGGATTGCCTTCCTCCTCGATCAGCTGTTTCACCTTGTTCGCCGCGCTATCGGTAAACACCAGCGGCTCGGGCATCTGTTCGGTGACTGCGTTCATGCGTGCTCCCTGCGGGAATTTAGCTTAAATGGGGTTGAAAGGGGAAATTACAAGGGCCAAGGCTCAGTCGCCCGAAGCGGGCTTCAACTGAACGATCTTTTCGGATTTTGCGTCCTGATGCACGAGGCGGCCCTGGACCACGGCGCCCAGCTGCATCTCCAGCGCATTGTAATAGACATCCCCTGTGACATTCGCCTTCGCCTGCAGTTCAACGTACTCGGTCGAGTTGACGGGCCCGCACACGACCCCGTTGATGACCACGTGCGGAACGCGGATTTCGCCCTCGACCTGTGCCTGTTCGGAGATGACGAGAGTACCAGGCTTTTCCTCCTCGGCGATGATGTTGCCGCGGACGTGGCCGTCCACCCGCAAGCCGCCGCTGAAAATCACATTGCCCTCCACTCGCGTGCCGGTGCCGATGAGACAGTCGATACGGTTTTGCGGCTTGCTTGATTTCGCTCCGAACATGGCCATCCTCCCTGTCAGGAAACGCTGAGGCGCTGGGTTAGTTTAGGCGTCCGGGCCCCGTTTTCAAATACCCGCAGCTGCATGCCCTTGAGCACGCTGCCGGGCATCAGCTTGAAAGTGCCCTCGACACGCTGGAAGAATCTGAAGCTCAGGTGGTAGTCCCTGCGTTCGCGGTCCGCCTCTGCCGGCAGCACGAGCACCACCTTGCGGCCATCGTGCTGCACATCCAGCACGAATTGCAGGCGACCCTGGAATTCCTTGACCCGTTGTCCCGCCTGCACGAGGAGCAACTGGTAACGATACTCGTCTGCCGCCGCTTGCGGCTGGAGCCTGAAACGGTTGACGCTGATCGTGCCCTTGGGGTCGGCCGCAGTCGACATGAGCGACTGGAAGAACGCGAGATCTTCCTTGAGCGCCGCGTTCTCGTAAGAGAGCGCCTTCACCTGCTTCGCGAGGTCTGCCGCCGCGGCGCGCTCCATCTGGAGCTGCCGGTCGTTTTGCGCCGCCCGCGCCTGCAACTGCGCCAGCTCGCCTGCCTGCCGCTTGAGGTCATCCTGCAGCCCGACGATCTCGCGCTGCGCATCACGGCGCAAGCCGTCGAAAGCGCCCATCGCATCAGCGACGAGCCACGCGGCCCCGGCAAGCAGAGCGGCGGACGCCCCGATCCAAAGCCACCGCCAATACCACGGAAGGTCCGGGCGCACCGCCATTCGCGGGGCGGAAATGCCAAAGCTGCGTCTTAAGGGACGAAGCATGGGGCTCAGGGCAGCAGCGCGACCTGCTGCAAGCCGAGACTTTCCGGGAAACCGAACATGATGTTCATGTTCTGCACCGCCTGGCCGGATGCTCCTTTTACGAGATTGTCGATCACCGAGAGAACGACGGCTGTGTCTCCGCCCTGCGGCCGGTGGACCGCGATGCGGCAGACGTTGGCGCCTCGCACCGAGCGGGTTTCGGGATGGCTCCCGGCCGGCATCACGTCGACGAAAGGCTCTTCGGCGTAGCGCCTCTCGTACAGCGCCTGGAGGTCGACGTCCCCGGTGATCCGCGCGTAAAGCGTCGCGTGGATGCCGCGTATCATCGGCGTCAAGTGCGGGGTGAAAACGAGCTTCATCGGGCGACCCGCCATCCGGGAAAGACCCTGCGCGATTTCGGGGACGTGGCGGTGCCCGGCTACACCATACGCCTTGAAATTGTCGCCCGCCTCGGCGAGCAGGGTGTGCACCTCTGCGCCGCGGCCCGCGCCCGAGGTGCCCGATTTGGCGTCGGCGATCAGGTGATCGAGGTCCACTGCGCCGCTTTCGACCAGCGGTAAAAAACCCAACTGCACCGAGGTCGGATAGCAGCCGGGGTTGGCCACGATGCGCGCGCTACGGATCGCTTCGCGATTCATTTCCGGAAGCCCGTAGACCGCTTCGGCGACGAGATCGGGGCACGCGTGCTTCATCTTGTACCACTCCTCCCACAGCGCGACGTCTCTCAGGCGAAAGTCGGCGGCGATGTCGATCAACCTCACGCCCGCGTCGTGCAGCGCGCGCGCTTCGTTCATGGCTACGCCGTTCGGGGTGGCGAAGAAAACCACGTCGCAGGCCGACAGGGTCGCGCGCGAGGGCTCGGTGAACTGGAGCGCGACCCGCCCGCGCAGGTTCGGGAACATGCTCGCGACCGGCGTCCCCGCTTCCTTGCGCGAGGTGATGACGGCAAGCTCGCAGCCGGGATGCTGCACGAGGAGCCGCAGGAGCTCCACGCCGGTGTAACCGGTGCCCCCTACGATCCCGACCTTGATCACTTCTTTCGCCATGTGTCCTCGTTCCGAACCGGGGCTCGACGCACCCGCGGAGCCTCGGGCCCCGCTCGGCAGAGCCAGAGACGACAAAGCCGCCCGGAGGCGGCTTTGCTTGTCCCGGCGGGATTAGCGCTTGGAGAACTGCTTGCGGCGTCGCGCCTTGTGCAGACCCACTTTTTTGCGCTCGACTTCGCGCGCATCGCGAGTGACGAGGCCCGCTTTCTTCAGGACCGGTTTGAGCGTCTCGTCGTAGTCGATCAGCGCGCGGGTGATACCGTGCCGTACGGCGCCGGCCTGCCCCGATTCGCCGCCGCCGGTCACGTTGATCTGGAAGTCGAAGCGGCTGAGGCTGTCGGTCAGCGCGAGCGGCTGGCGCACGATCATGCGACCGGTCTCGCGCGAGAAGAATTCGTCGACAGGCTTGCCGTTCACCACGATATCGCCCTTGCCGGGCTTGAGAAACACGCGCGCCACCGCGCTCTTGCGGCGGCCGGTTCCGTAATTCTGCTGAACTGCCATGCTCGTTAGGCCTCGATCTGGAGAGTTTTCGGCTGCTGGGCCGAGTGCGGGTGCTCCGCGCCCGGATACACTTTCATTTTCTTGATCATCGCGTAGCCGAGCGGGCCTTTGGGCAGCATGCCTTTCACGGCGAGCTGCAGCACACGCTCGGGGTGTTTCGCCTGCAGCTTCTCGAAATTCGTCGTGCGGATGCCGCCCGGATAAGTGGTGTGGCGGTGGTAGAGCTTGCCCTTCGCCTTGTTGCCGGTCACGCGCAATTTGTCCGCGTTCACCACGACGATATAATCGCCCGTGTCGACGTGCGGGGTGAATTCGGGCTTGTGCTTGCCGCGGAGCCGCCGCGCCACTTCTGTCGCCACGCGGCCCAGCACCTTGCCGGCGGCGTCGACGATGTACCAGTCGCGCTTCACTTCGTGCGGCTTGGCGGAGAACGTCTTCATTGCTGGGCTTTCGGTCTAGTCGGTTCAGGAAACCGCGAATTCTATTGGAAATCAGGCCTCTGTGTCAAACCTGCGAAGGCCGCGGCAGCGTCCGATCAAGGCGACTGAACACGCGCGAGCGAGACTGAAGAACACAGGGAAACCTCGGGTTGCCCTTCGTTCGCTAACCGGCCGAGGCGGCTGCCGCGTGGCAGCCGGAGCAGCCCCTTAGTGTCCCCTTGGGTCCTCACCAACGCCACTGCGCAGCTCGTGCTGCCGCCGGGGGTATTCATACTGCTCGCCCTGATCGGGCTTGCGATGGTCCGCTCGCGCATACGCTTCGGAGCCGGCCTCGCCCTTTTTTCGGTGCTGGCGCTCTACACGCTGTCGATACCCCTGGTGAGCCGCGCCCTGGTTCAGTCGCTCGAAGTCCCGTATACGAACCCCGCGGACGACCGCAGCCCGGGCGCGATCGTGGTACTCGGCGGGGGCACCTATCATCGGGCGCCGGAATACGGTGCCGATACCGTCGGGGGTGCGACTCTGGAGCGCGTGCGCTATGCCGCGTACCTGCACAAGCGCACCGGCAAGCCGATCCTCGTCACCTCGGGCAATCCGGCTGGCGGGGATACGAGCGAAGCCGAGCAGATGAAAAACGCGCTGCGCGAATTCGGGGCCGGCGCGAAGTGGATCGAGTCGTGCTCGAACAACACTTTCGAGAACGCGCGGCTCTCGCAGCAGGTGCTGCGCAAGGCCGGCGTGGAGAGCGTGTATCTGATCACGCACGCCTGGCACATGCCGCGCGCGAGGATGGCTTTCGAGCGCTCCGGCCTGCGCGTGGTGCCCGCGCCCATGGCCTATCGTACCAGCCCAGGCCTCACGCTCCTCGACTTCCTCCCCAGCGCAGGAGGCCTGAAGGACAGCTACATCTTCTTTCACGAGGTGCTGGGCACCGTGTGGTACCGCATCAGATTCGACATGGGACGCTGAGATGAGCGTCCCTGCCCGGGAGATTGCAATGAAAGCGAGGATCAAGTGGATCGACAACGTGAGCTTCGTCGGCGAATCCGAGAGCGGCCACGCCCTGGTCATGGACGGGGCGCCCGAAGGCGGTGGCCGCAACCTCGGACCGCGGCCGATGGAAACCGTGTTGATCGGGACCGGCGGGTGCACCGCTTACGACGTGGTGCACATCCTGAAGAAGTCGCGCGCGGCAGTCACGGATTGCGTGGTGGAAATCGACGCCACGCGGGCGGACGAAGATCCGAAAGTGTTCACCAGAATCCACTTTCACTTCGTCGTCACCGGCAAGGACCTGAAAGCGCAGCAAGTCGAGCGCGCGATCCACCTGTCAGCGGAGAAATACTGCTCGGCCTCGATCATGCTGGCCAAGACCGCGGCGATTACGCACGACTTCGAGCTGTGCGAAGCGTCCTAGTCGCTAGATCCAGTAAGCCGTACGCGTCATGACCCGAGAAGCGGCGCGCATCAGCGCCCGCGCCGGCGCGGGGAGCTCGCTGCCGCCGTGCTGGATGGCGCTGCTCGCGTGCCGGGCTTCGTCCCGACGCATTTCGCCGACGATCGCGCGGCTCTTCTGGTCTTCGGCAGGGAGCTCGCGCAGGTGCCCGTCGAGGTGCTCGACGACCTGACGCTCGGTCTCGGCCAGAAAGCCGAGGTTCCAGCGGTCGCCGAGGAGGCCGGCAGCGGCGCCGAGCGCGAACGAGCTTGCGTACAGGAGCGGATTCAGGAGGCTTTTGCGTCCGCCCAGCTCCTCGATGCGGCGCTCGGTCCACGCCAGGTGCTCGGTCTCCTCCAGCGCCGAGTGTTCCATCGCAGCCTGCGCCTGCGAGCTGCGGGCGGTCAGCGCCTGGCCCTGGTAGAGCGCCTGGGCGCAGACTTCACCGGTGTGGTTCACTCGCATGAGCGCGGCGGCGTGCGCACGCTGGGCCGCGCTCATCTCTCGTTCGGCCAGTCCCTCGCCGGGAACGGCGCGTGCGGAAACCGCGGGGCCGAGGAGCGTGCGCAAACCCCGGTCGAAGCTGACGATCAACCGATCGATCATAAAAGCCTACGCCGCTCCTTCGGGCGCAAAAGCGTGCTTAAGCGGCTCGCGCCGCTATTTCTGAATTTCAATTGAAAAGCCGTTCGAGCTCGAGGCCCGGCTCTTCGGCGCGCATGAAAGCTTCGCCCACCAGAAAACAGCCGACGTTCGCCGCGCGCATCCGTTCGACATCGGCACGCTGCAATATGCCGCTTTCGGTCACCACCAGCCGATCGCGCGGCACGGCCGGCAACAGGTCGAGCGTCGTTTCGAGGTGCGTCTCGAACGTGTGCAGATTGCGGTTGTTGATGCCGATCAGCCGCGTATTCAGGCGCAGCGCCTGCTCGAGCTCCGCCGCGTCGTGCACTTCCACCAGGACGGCGAGGCCGAGCTCGTGCGCGAGCGCTTCCAGCTCGCGCAGGGCGCCGGGCTCGAGCGCTGCAGCAATCAGCAGTATGCAGTCCGCGCCCGCCGCCCTCGCCTCGTGCACCTGATAGACGTCGATCGTGAAATCCTTGCGCAGCACCGGGAGCGCGCACGCGGCGCGCGCGACGCGCAGGTCGCCGAGACCGCCCTGGAAAAACTGCGCATCGGTCAGTACCGAAAGGCACGCCGCGCCGTGACGCGCATAGCTCGCGGCGATCGCTCCCGGATCGAACGATTCCCTGAGCACGCCTTTGCTCGGGCTCGCTTTCTTGACTTCAGCGATGACCGCGGCGCTCCCGGCGGCGAGCTTTGCCTCCAGCGCCGCCGTGAAGTCGCGCACCGGAGGCGCGTTGCGCGCCTCGGCGACGACGTGCGGCAGCGGCTTCGCGCGCCGCGCGGTCTCGATCTCCTGTGCCTTCACAGCGAGGATGCGCTGGAGTATCCCGCTCATCGCCCGCAAATCAGACATTGCGGGTGCACGCCACGAAATCGTCGACCTTGCGCCGCGCGGCCCCACTCGTGAGGACGGCAAGCGCACGTGCGACCCCCTCTGCCAGGGTTGCCGCGAGCCCCGCAACGTATATCGAAGCCCCGGCATTGAGCGCGACGATGTCACGCGCCGGCCCGGTCTTGCCTTCGAGCGCCTCGAGAAGCATCGCCCTGGACTCCTCGACGCTGCTCACGCGCACCGCCGACGGATCGCAAGTCTGCAGTCCGAAATCCGGCGGCGAGATCGTGTATTCGTGCGTGCGCCCGTCCTTCAGCTCGCCAACCATCGTCTGGCCGGCGAGCGAGATCTCGTCGAGACCTTCGAGGCCGTGCACGATCATCACCCGGCGGCTGCCGAGCCGCTCGAGCACGCGCGCCTGTATGCCGACGAGATCGGGATGGAAGACACCCATGACCTGCTGCTTCGCGCCTGCGGGATTGGTGAGCGGCCCGAGGATGTTGAACAGGGTCTTCACCCCGAGCTCCTTGCGCACGGGCGCCGCATATTTCATCGCGCTGTGGTGATTCGGGGCGAACATGAAACCGATGCCGACCTCCGAGATCGTGCGCGCAACCTGCTCGGGCGCGAGGTTGATGTTCGCGCCCAGCGCTTCCAGCACGTCCGCGCTGCCGGATTTGCTTGAGACGGAGCGGCCGCCGTGCTTCGCGATTTTCGCGCCGGCGGCGGCCGCAACGAACATCGCCGCCGTGGAGATGTTGAAAGTGTGCGCCGAGTCGCCGCCGGTGCCGCAGGTGTCGATGAGATGGGGCTCGTCCGCGACCAGTACGCGGGTGGCGAACTCGCGCATCACCTCCGCCGCGGCCGCGATCTCGCCTATCGTCTCCTTCTTTACGCGCAGACCGATCAGGATCGCCGCGATCAGCGTCGGGGAGACTTCGCCGCTCATGATCGCCCGCATGAGCTCGAGCATTTCCTCGCGGAAGATTTCGCGATGCTCGATGAGCCGGCCCAAAGCCTCCTGCGGGCTCACTTCTGCTCTCTTCCGAGGAAATTGCGCAGCAGGTCGTGGCCGTGCTCGGTGAGAATAGATTCGGGATGGAACTGCACGCCTTCCACCGGCAGGCTCTTGTGGCGCACGCCCATGATCTCTCCGTCGGGGCTCCACGCGGTGACTTCAAGGCACTCGGGTAGAGAGTCGCGCTCGATGACGAGCGAGTGATAGCGCGTCGCCTGCAGGGGAGTGGGCAGCGAATGAAAGACACCCTCGCCTTTGTGCTCGATGGCCGAGGTCTTGCCGTGCATCAGCTCGCGCGCGTGGACGATGCGCCCGCCGAAAGCCTGGCCGATACTCTGGTGACCCAGGCACACGCCCAGGAGCGGTATTTTCCCCGCGAAGCGCTCGATCAGCGGAACCGAAATGCCGGCTTCGTTCGGGGTGCACGGGCCGGGCGAGACCACGATCCGGTCCGGGTTCATCGAAGCGACTTCGTCGAGGGTGATTTCGTCGTTGCGGCGCACGACGACCTCCTCCCCCAATTCGGCCAGGTACTGGACGAGGTTGTAGGTGAACGAATCGTAGTTGTCGATCATCAAAAGCACGAATCTTTATAACCTTTTGATTGTTTGTGTATTTGTATCGTTTGTCGAGACCCTGAATGCCGCTAATACACACCCATGTACACACAATCGCTCGTCAATCGTCATTGTAACGCTTCGGAACTGATGACCCCTCGGTCGAAGGCAGTCCGTGGCTGTCCGCGGCGAGGTGGCGCTCGCTGAAATACAGCCGAAGCGGTAAGCCCACGTCCTTTCGCGGAGGCTTACCGCCAAGTTTCAGCGATAACCGAGGATTCCGCTCGCGACCGTGAGATCGCTGACCTGCGGCAATTGAAGACCCGGCCGCGATCTTCGCTTTCGATCTGCTTTGGCTCGATGGGGCAGATATTCGTCAGCGGTCGCTGCTCCAGCGTAAGGACGCGCTATACCGCACGCTACCGGCCAATAGACGGCTTCGGTACGCCACGCACATTCCCGACAGTTCGACGGACCTGTGGCGACTTGCTACGGCGATGGAGCTCGAAGGCATCGTGGCGAAACGCGCAGATTCGGTCTATACCGCCGGGCGCTCAAATGCCTGGCAGAAGATTAAGACCGACGCTGGCGCCGCGCGCGAACGCAGTCGGCGCCCTTAGATCCCCGCCGCTTCGACGCTAATCCAGAAGCCTACGGCACCACTGGTAATTGGGCAGAGTCACCGCGCGCTCGCGGCGAAAATGGCTGGCCGACTCAAGTTAGCCGCCGCGCGGCCGCCATCAATTCACCGCTGACGTTTTGTGACGCGTTTGGTGCGTGAGCACAATGCTGCGCAGCGGCGTAGCTCCCTTTCGATTCGCACTATAGATCGGGAGCAGGACTTTGTGGTTCCCTATTTGGGGATCTGTCTCGGGAATGACTTCGGGAACATATCGGGAACTTTATGCCGGCCCGTGAGGAGACGGGCTGGGACGCCGTCGGGTTAGGGGGCTCGTTAGGGCTTCCGAGCAAGACCGCTTGAGCTTACGGCGCTCGCCTCGCCGACAATGGCGTTATGGCGACCTGCATGGATTTGACTTGCGATCGCGTACAGACCAGCCGCCGGCTGTGACTGGTCTCCTGGAAAAGCATCGGTTTGCCCTGCTCCTCACGAACCGGTCCAGGGAGCGTCAAACTTTGGCGGTGATTGTTGGCTCCAACTGCCCCCGCTAGAGCAGCTTCCAATAACCCCCGGATCGCCAATTTGATAGCCGCTGAGTATATGGAGGCTATCGCCAT
>CAZULX010000051.1:0-4575 GCA_964621335.1 uncultured Streptomycetaceae bacterium | reverse complement strand
TCCGCGCGGCCTCGAGCCCGCGGACGATACCGGCAACGTCGACGTGCGCGCGACCTACTCGATATTCGATACGCTCATACGCCGCGATTTCTCCACTTCCGGCGGCGGCAACGCGAGCCTGAAGCCGCTACTCGCCGAATCCTGGAAGCGCGTAAGCCCGACGGTGCTCGAAGTGAAGCTGCGCAAAGGCGTACGCTTCCACAACGGCGACGAGCTCACCGCCGACGACGTGGTGTTCACGTTCTCGCCCGAACGCCTGACCGGCAAGAACGCGGTGATCCCCGGCGGCCGCCAGTATTTCGGCCACCTCAAAGCGGTCGAGAAGATCGATTCCCACACGGTGCGCTTCGTCACCGAGAAACCGGATCTCATCCTCGAGCAGCGGCTCGCGACGTACACGTCGTGGATCGTCAACCGCAAGCAGTGGATGCAGTACCAGAAAGCGGACGACAAGGCGTGGATGCAGCGTGCTTTGCGCGAGATCCGCTGGAACCCGATCGGCACCGGGCCGCTCAAATTCCGCGACTGGAAGAAAGACCAGTACGTCGCTTTCACCGCGAACGAAAACTATTTCCTCGGCAAGCCCAACTTTCGCACCGTGACGATGCGCGAAGTGCCCGAGCTTTCCACGCGCATCGCAGGGCTGGTGAGCGGTGAATTCGACGTGATCGTCGATATCACGCCCGACCAGATCCCGGTGCTCGCGCGCTACAAGGACATCGACGTGCACTCGGTGGTGCTCGAGAACTCGCACGTGATCTATTTCAACACCACCGCACCTGCATTGAAGGACAAGCGTTTGCGCCAGGCGCTCTCCTACGCGATCGACCGCAAGAAGCTGAACGACGCGCTGTGGCAGGGCAAGAACTACACGCCCAACGGCTATCAGCTGCGCGCTTTCGGGGCGATGTACAAGGCCGATCGTCCGGGCTACACCTACGATCTCGAGCGCGCGCGGCGGCTGGTGAAGGAATCGGGATACAAAGGCCAGACCATCGCGCTCCGACTCATCCCGAACTACTACCTGAACGGCATGGAGTCGGCGCAGGTGCTGCTGGAAATGTGGAAAGCGGCGGGAATCAACGTGAAGCTCGAGCTGCTGGAGAATTTCAAGCAGATACGCGCAGCGGGGCTCGAGATGCACCAGTGGTCCAATACCTACCGGCTTCCCGATCCGGCGGGAGCGATTAACGTGCTGTACGGCCCGAACTCTCAGACGCAGCGCACGTGGAAATTCTGGGCCGCGCCCGAAGCGTTCAACAAGGCGGCAGCAGTCGTAGAGACGACGACCGATGACAAGGAGCGCTACCAGGCTTTCCAGACCATGCTCGACATCTTCGAAGACGAGATGCCGATGACGATCCTCTACAACCCGCTCTACAGCTACGCCTCCAAGAAGCGCGTGGACTGGAAACCGTATCCCCTTTTCTACATGGATTTCCGCCCCGACGTTTTCCGCCTGAAGTGAGCCCGGTGGCGGCGCCGCTCCTCGACGTGCGCGACCTGCACGTGCTCTTCGATGCGGAAGAGGGGGCGGTGCACGCGGTGCGCGGCGTGTCTTTCCACGTGGACCCCGGGGAGACGCTCGGCATCGTCGGCGAAAGCGGCTGCGGCAAGAGCGTCACCTGCATGGCGCTGCTCAGGCTACTGCCGGGAAATGCCCGCGTGGTCGGCGAAGTGACGTTCGACGGCCGCAAGCTCCTCGATCTGCCTGCGGGCGCGCTCGACCGCATACGCGGTCACGAGATCGCGATGATCTTCCAGGACCCCGCGGCGTCTCTCAATCCGGTGCACACGATCGGGCGCCAGATCATGGAAAGCCTGCGGCTGCACCGCGCGATGAATCGCCGCGAAGCCGAGGCCGAGGCGCTGCGTCTGCTCGAGCGCGTGGGCATTTCCGAAGCCCGCCGGCGACTGAGCGCCTATCCGCACCAGCTCTCGGGCGGGATGAGTCAGCGCGCGATGATCGCGATGGCGCTCGCGTGCCGTCCCAAGCTGCTCATCGCCGACGAGCCTACGACCGCTCTCGACGTGACGATACAGGCGCAGATCATCGAGCTCCTGAAAGATCTCCAGGCCGAGTTCGGGATGTCGGTGATTGTCATCACGCACGATCTCGGCGTCGTCGCCGAGATCGCCGACCGCGTGGCCGTGATGTACGCCGGCAACGTCGTCGAGGAAGCCGACGTGCACACCCTCTTCCGCGCGCCGTCGCATCCCTACACCGTCGGCTTGCTCGCTTCGATGCCCCGCATCGACCGCACTGCGCATAGCCTTTCCCCGATCGAAGGCGCGGTGCCGTCGCCGCGCAACCTTCCCGCCGGCTGCGCTTTCGGCCCGCGCTGTCATTATGCAGACGCCGCGTGTCACAGCGCGCCGCCGGCGCTAGCCGCGCTCGGGGAGCACCGCAGGACCGCGTGCTTCCATCCGCGCGCGCCCGCCTGATGGCCGAAGCGCTCCTCGAGGTGACCGACCTCGTGCGCCATTTCAGGCAGGAGCGCGAGAAGCTTTTCGCGCCGCCGAAATGGGTCCACGCGGTCGACGGCGTCACTTTCGATATCGCCGCCGCGGAAACGCTGGCACTGGTGGGCGAGAGCGGCTGCGGGAAGACCACCGCCGGACGCGTGGTGCTCGGGCTCGACGAGCCGACTTCGGGCGTAGTGCTGTTCGAAGGGCGGCCGGTGCACGCGCTCGAACCCCGCGAGTGGCGCGCACAGCGCCAGGCGCTCCAGATGATTTTCCAGGATCCTCTCGGCGCGCTCGATCCGCGCATGAGCGTGGCCCAGCAGGTGCACGAGCCTCTCGACATCCACGGCATGGGGGCCGCGGCCGAGCGTCCCGCGAGAGTGATCGATATGCTGGCCGCGGTCGGGCTCCAGCCCGAGCTCGCCACACGTTATCCGCACGAGCTTTCGGGCGGCCAGCAGCAGCGCGTGAACGTCGCGCGCGCGCTCATCATGAATCCGCGCCTCATCGTGTGCGACGAGCCGGTCTCCGCGCTCGACGTATCGGTGCAGGCGCAGGTCGTCAACCTGCTGGCGAAGCTCCAGCGCGAGCGCGGCGTTGCCTATCTCTTCATCTCCCACGATCTCAAAGTGGTGCGTCACCTCGCGCACCGCGTCGCCGTGATGTACCTGGGGCAGATCGTCGAGCTCGCCGAGCGCGAAGAGCTTTTCGAGCGGCCGCGGCATCCGTATACCCGCGCGCTGATTTCCGCGGTGCCGGTGCCCGACCCGGGCCAGCGCAAGCCCCGCATGCTCGTGCGCGGCGACCCCCCGAGCCCGCTCGATCCGCCGCCGGGCTGCCGCTTCCACACGCGCTGCCCTCTCGCCGAAGCGATCTGCCGCGTCGAGACGCCGCCGCTCGAAGCGATAGACGGCGCTCATCGCGTCGCGTGCCACGTGGTGCTGCGTGAGGCGCGCCAGGCGGGGCTGCACTGAAATGCTGATCGTCGCGCACCGCGGCTACTCCGCCGCGTACCCGGAGAACACCGCGCTCGCGTTCGAGCGCGCGATCGAGGCGGGCGCCGATTTCATCGAGACCGACGTGCGTTTCACGCGCGAGCGCGCGCTCGTGTGCTCGCACGATCCCGATCTCAGGCGCATGGCGGGTGATGCGCGACCGATCGCGGAGCTCACGCTGGAGGAGATCAAGGCGATTCGGCTCGCGGGGCGTATGGAAGTGCTCACGCTGGACGAAGTGCTCGAGATCGCGCGAGGTCGGGCGCGGGTCATGCTCGACGTGAAAGTGACGACGCCCGAGATGGTCGCCGCGATCGCATCGTCTCTCGGGCGCATGTCGATGTCCGAGCATGTCGTCTACGGCGCGCGCACCATAGAGCATTTGCGCAGCGTCGCCGAGCGCTGCCCGGGTGTCGCGATACTCGGCATGCCCAAAGCGCCCGAGCTCGTGCCCGAGTTCCTCGCCCATGCGCTGCGCGCGATCCGCTACTGGGAAGACGAAGTCACGCCCGAGCGCGTGACGCTGGTTAGCCGCGCCGGGCGCGAAGTCTGGGTGACCGCCGGGCTGCGTTCGCGTCACGAAGCGCCGGGTTACATCACCGCCGCTCGAGCGCGCGCGCTCGCCGCGGGCGGTGCCCACGCGCTTCTCGTCAACGATCCGACCATCGGGAGGTAAACCCATGCGCTGGCCCCGTTACATCATCACCGTATTCGACGCCATGCGGCGCGACATGATCACGCCCGAGCTCGCGCCCAACCTACGCCGCTTTCTCGATGAAGGCTGCGATTTCCCGCGCAGCCGCTCGGTCTTTCCGTCGGTCACGCGCGTGAACGCGACCGCGCTCGCGTCGGGCGCAGCCCCGGCCGCGACCGGTGTCATCGCGAACAAGTTCTTCGATCCGAGCATCTACACCGACAAGCTGCTGCACACCGGCCAGTACCAGGACATCCACGACGCGCAGGCCGCATACCAGGGGCGTTTCGTGGAGACGCCCGCGCTCGGCGAGATGCTCGCCGGGCACGGCATGAAAGTCGCGGTGGTGAGCACGGGCTCCGCGGGCACCACGCATCTGCTCAACCCGCGCCACGCCGAGCTCGGGCAGGTGACGCTGTG
>CAZULX010000050.1:0-5201 GCA_964621335.1 uncultured Streptomycetaceae bacterium | reverse complement strand
CGCGCCGGTGCCTCCTGGGTGTGCCAACTACCTCGCCCCAGACTGGCGCTACGGGCCCTGATCGGCCCGCTGCCTCGCGGCGGTTCAGCAAGGCGTGCAAGCGCCTGCTGGGTCGTTCTTCACATCGATTGGACGCGCTTCTTAGCATCTAGCCCACATGTGCAGGCACGGCGACCCGCATTACGTCGGCGCGGGGCATGTAGCGTTCGGCTAACGGGCACCGAGTGGGCACGGGCACCGCGGTCGGTGCGCGGTGCCTGCCCGATGACAGAACTAAGTGCTTGAGGGAATTGGTAGGCGGTGCGAGATTCGAACTCGCGACCAACGGATTAAAAGTCCGCTGCTCTACCAACTGAGCTAACCGCCCGGAAAAGCGCGCAAGTTTACCTGCGCAGACGATGTCGGGTCAACCGAAGTCCTATGCAACGAGCGAGCAAACGCGAGCCGAAGGAAAGGAGGTCTCGGAGGAAAACCTGGGGTTTCCTCCGAGGCGTTCACCGCCATCTGGCGCAACCGAGGCTTAGCGCTCGGTAGGCTAAGCCTCTCTGAGCATGCGCCAATACTGGTATTTCATCGTGCCGGCAGCGCCGATCACGATCGAGAAGAAGGCCAGGATGGAGCCGATCGCGAGCGTCGACACGCCGGTGATCGCCTGCCCGACGGTGCAGCCCATCGCGAGCACGCCGCCGGTTCCCATGAGCGCGCCCCCGATCACGTGGCTCGCGAAATCCCTGAACGTGAAGAAGCGCTCGTAGCGAAAGCCTTTGGTCACGATCGCGTAGAGAAAACCGCCGAGTATCACGCCCGCGAGCGCAGCGACCCCGACGTTGACGCGCGAGGGCTTCGTCGGGTCCATGAGATAGCGCAGTCCGTCACCCATCGGCGAGATGAAAGTAAACGACTGCGTCTGCACGCGGCTGGGAATCTCGGCCGCCATCTCGGCGTACTCTTTCCACGCGCGCCCCATCGGTCCGCCGGTGATGTACCAGCCCGCGGCGACGGCGAGACCGACCACGGCTCCTCCGAGCACGTGGTCGAAGCTCTCCCTGAAGTCGCGCGACTTGAACACCCAGACGAGCATGCCCAGCGCGACGAGCGCGGAGAGCGTCATGTTTAGAGCGCGCGACGGCCCGAGCCCGAACATGCCGGCGACGACCGACCCGACTTCCTGTGTCGGCATGCCGTGCTGCGCGAGATCGATGCTGGTCGCCTGTATCCAGGGCCAGAAAGCCTTTTCGAACACCGGCGTCCACATGAGCAGATAAGCGCACACGGCGGCGGCGATCAGCACGGTCAGCGACTTCAGGTTTCCGCCGCCTATCCTCACCAGCGTGCGATTGCCGCAGCCGCTGCCGAGCGTCATGCCGATGCCGAAGAGCACGCCGCCCACGATGTATCGCAGCCACGCGAAATTCGCGGTGCGATAGGGCGGGAAAGTTTCTCCGGTGAGGCTCACCGTACCGCTCGCTTCGAGGACGACGACGCCGGTGAGCGCGATCGCCATCGCGAAAACCCACGAGCGCATGCGGCCCGTGTCGCCCATGTTGATCCAGTCCGACACCGCGCCCATGGTGCAGAAGCGCGTTTTCTGCGCGACCGCGCCCATGACGAGAGCGATGGCAAAAACCGAGATCAGGACCTGGATGTGTATGCCGGATTCCATAGGCTCCATCCGACCGGTGACGGCGCGAAGGGTTCCTTATTTTACGCGACGTAGCGCGTAGGGTCGGGAATACCCGCCGCTTCGAATCCGGCTCGGCGCAGGCGGCACGACTCGCAGCGGCCGCACGCGAACCCTTCAGCGCTCGCCTGGTAGCACGACACGGTGAGCGAATAATCGACACCCAGGGCGGTGCCGCGCCGGATGATGTCGGCCTTGCCGAGATCGATGACCGGAGTGTGGAGCGTGAGCCTGCGCCCGGTCACCGCCGCCTTGGTCGCCAGATTGGCGAGCGCTTCGAAAGCCCGCATGTACTCGGGCCGGCAGTCCGGATAGCCCGAGTAATCGACCGCGTTCGCACCGAAATAGACGTCCGCGGCTCCTCGAACTTCGGCAAAAGCCAGCGCGAGCGCGAGAAATATGGTGTTGCGTGCCGGGACGTAAGTGATCGGGATGCCCTCCTGCGCGCCGTCGACCGGCACGGCGATCGAGGAGTCGGTGAGCGCCGAGCCGCCGAACGCGGTCAAGTCGAGCGTGGTGACGCGATGCTCAATCGCGCCCAGGGCGCGCGCGACACGCGCGGCCGCGTCGAGCTCGGCCCGGTGGCGCTGGCCGTAATCGACCGAGAGGCAGTGACAGGCGCGGCCTTCACTGCGTGCGATGGCGAGCGTGGTGGCGGAATCGAGGCCGCCAGAGAGAAGAACGATCGCCGGACTCATGTAATGGGGGAAGGGAGGTTACGGAGGGAAACCGTGGAAGGTTTCCCTCTGTTCGTGGCGCGCCGAGGCCCGAGCCTTCAGGCGAGCGGCGCGCCTACCGCAGCGCGGTGAGCCTGCGCCGCGCTTTCTCAGCGGCATCGCTGCTCGGATAGCGCGCGACGAGCTTGTCCATCGTCTTGCGGGCGGTGGCGGTATCGCCGAGCTCGATATGGGCGCTCGCCATGTTGAGCAGCGCATCGGGAACCGAGGCGCTTTCGGGGTAGGTCGAGATGAGCTTCTGTTGATTGGCGATGGCGCTCTTGTAATCGCGCAGGTTGTAGTACGAATCTCCGACCCAGTATTGCGCGCGATGGGCGAGCGGGCTGCGCGGGTAATGCGTGACGAAAGTCTGGAAAGCGACGACGGCCGCCTGGTAGTTGCCGATCCTGCGCTGGTTCTGGGCGGCTTCGTAAGCACGCGTCTCGTCGACTGCCGGAGGCGCTGCCGCTGCGGCCGCGGCCGCGGCAGCGATCGGAGGCCCGGACGCGCCCGGCGCCGGCGCGGGACCGGGCGCGGGAGCCGCGGCACCGGGCGCAGGCGCGGGTGGCGCCTGTTCGAACCGCCGCAAGCGCGTGTCGAGGTCGACGTACATATCGCGCTGGCGTCTGGAGGCCGCCTCGATGCCGTTGGAGAGCACCTCGAGCTGGCCGCGCATGCCCCTCAGCTCTTCGCGCAGCACCTGGAGCTGATTCGCGAGATCGAGCACGGGCTGCGTCGCCGCGCTCGTCTGCGCGGCCTGCGCTTTCACTGCGTCTTCGAGCTTTGCCAGTCGCGTGGCGAGCTCGTCGTAGCGCGCAGTGAGGCCGTCGAGGCGCTTCTGCTGCTCGGCGACGCCTTTGCGCGCGACGTCGTCACCGAAGAGCGCGGCCGTGGAAGGCGCGGCAGCGAGCGTAAGACACGCCGCCGCGAATAGCGCTGGAAGTACGGGCTTGCTCCGAATCACGCTCGAATGCAGGGCTTTACTCGCCCCGATAAACGATATCGGCGCGGCGGTTCTCGGCATACGCCTGCTCGTTCGAGCCCGTCGCACGCGGTTTCTCTTCGCCGAAGCTCACGGTCTCGATCTGCGAAGCCGTGGCGCCGAGCAGCGTCATCATCTGCCTCACTGCGTCGGCGCGCTTCTGGCCGAGCGCCAGGTTGTATTCGCGGCTGCCGCGCTCGTCGGCGTTGCCCTGGATCGTCGCGTGCGCCGAGCGGTTCTGCTGGAGATAACGCGCGTGCGCCGACACCACGGGTCTGAATTCCTCTTTGACGGTGAACTGGTCGTAATCGAAGAAGATGCTGCGGCGTGAGAGGATGTTGCTGGGATCCTTCAGCGGATTGCTGCCGACACTATCGGACTTGCTGGGCCGGCCCGAGACGTCGGGCCCGGGTTTCGGCGTCGTCATGGGCTGGGAAGGCGCGGCAATCGTCGGCTTCGCCTCTTCGACTTTCGCACCCGCCTGCTCTTCCGGTGTGGACGCGCACCCCACGAGCAGGCCCACCGCTGCAAACATCGTCATCCATCGCTTCATCTTTCGCTCCTATTTCGACAATCCCCCGAAATACCGGGTTCTTGTTGTTTCCTCGGTTATCTACTTGATGAGCGGGCCCCACGCCGGCTCGCGTACATCGCCTGCGCTTTCAGTAAAGCGCTGCTTCACGCGACCGTCGCTGGACACCGCGGCTAATATACCACGCCCCCTCACCTCACTCGCGTAGAGGATCATGCGTCCGTTCGGTGCGAAGCTCGGTGATTCGTCGATCCCGCTATCGGTGAGCAACTGCACTTGCTGTGATGCGAAATCCTGCACGGCGACGCTGAAGCGCGAACCCTGCCGCTGTATGAACGTGAAGCTCTTGCCGTCCGGGTTGTGGCGGGCGGACGTGTTGAAGCTGCCTTCGTACGTGATGCGCTGTGCCTGTCCTCCCGAAGCGGGCATGCGGTAAATCTGTGGGCCCCCGCCTCGATCCGAAGTAAAAATGATCCATCTGCCGTCGGGCGAAAAATTGGGCTCGGTGTCGATCGCCGAAGTCGTCGTGAGCCGGGTCGCAGGTCCACCGTCGGCGGGTATCAGGAAAAGCTGCGAGCCGCCGTCCTTACTGAGCGTAACGGCAAGCCGCCTGCCGTCCGGCGACCACGCCGGCGCGCTGTTGCTGCCGGTGAAGTTCGCGACCGCCTGCCGCTTGCCGGTCGTCAGCGACTGCACGTACACCACCGGCTTCTTCCGTTCGAATGACACGTATGCGAGCCGCGTGCCGTCAGGCGCCCAGGACGGCGAAATGATCGGCTCGCCCGAGGCGAGTATGGTCTGCGGTGCGTAGCCGTCGGCGTCCGCGACCTGCAGCTCGTAGCGGCTGCCGCGCTTCACGACGTAAGTGATGCGGGTCGCGAAGACCCCGGGGTCTCCGGTGAGCTTCTCGTAGATCGCGTCGGCTATCTTGTGCGCGGTCAACCGCAGCTGGCCGGCGTTCACCCGGTAGAAATAACCGGCGAGCTGCGTTCCTTTCAGGACATCCATCAGGCGAAAGCTGATCTCGTACTGACCGCCCTTTTGCGCGACGTTGCCGATGACCAGCGCCTCGGCGCCGCGCGCCTTCCACTGCTCGAACCTGATGTCACCGGGTTCGTGCGGAACCGGGACGATGCCGCCGGGATCGACGGTTTTGAAAAGGCCGCTCCGCGCGAGGTCGGCAATGATGACCGGCGTCAGCGGCTGCGGAATGCCCTCTTCGGTGCGGAAAGGCGCGATCGCGATCGGAATCTGGTTGGCGCCCGCGCCGATGATCTCGATGGTGAGGGC
>CAZULX010000049.1:0-3067 GCA_964621335.1 uncultured Streptomycetaceae bacterium | reverse complement strand
TAGCGGTTGCGAACGCCGTCGCCATCGCGGTCGCGATACACGCGACTGGCCACACGATCGCGGTCGCGATCGTGATATCCGCGATGTTCGTGACCTCGCTCCACAGGGTAAGCGACACAACCCGAAAGACCGCCGATGGCGATCAGCACTGCAGCAAGCTTCTTCATCTCGTCTCCTCCTCACGCGTAAAAGTGTGGCGTACAGATTAGGCCACAACAAACGCGCCGCGATCGTCGCTCTTACAAACTCTTACACTCGAATGAGAAGCCGCTTATAAGGTGCGCCCGGACCCCGCTGCTGCGCGAGCGCGTGCCCGTGCCAGCATCACCTGCGTGTTCGGCACGTACAGCAGGTGCGCGATCTTACGCACGAAGTGGTCCTCGTATCCGTGCAGCGCGCCGTCGGCGTATGCGACACGCCATAGCACTTCGATCAGAAGGACGCGCTCCTCCGGCTGCAGATCGCGCTTGATGACGCTGACGATCGAATAGTAAGAGTTCAGCTGCTGCGCCTTTTCGTGCGCATGTTCGAGCAGCGCTTCGGCCTCCGCAGCCGCGACGCCGAACATCTGCTTCAGCGCCTCGATCGCCGCTGAATGCTCCCGCGCATCGTGGTCGAAATCGACCCGCCGCGCCTCGTGGATCAGGCAGGCGATGGCGAGACGCAGGTGGTTACTTTCCGCGGGCGGATGGGGGCTGCTCTCGAAGTGCTCGAACAGCCGGGTGAAAGCCTTGATCATCCCGTCTCGCTCATTCCGGCTGGATCCCCGCCGCTTTCACGACCTGCGCCCATTTGATCGTGTCTCTGCGGATGAGCTCGGTGAACTCGTCCGCGCTGGACGATTCGACCGAGAGTCCGCTCTTCTGGATCTGCGCGCGAGTCTGCGCGTCCGACAGCACCTGCTGGAGCGCTGCGCTGATGCGGTTCACCCGCGCCCGCGGCGTCTTGCCGGTGGTCAGCATGCCGTACCAGGCGTTCACCTCGAAGTCCGGAAAGCCCGATTCCATGAAGGTGGGAACGTCCGGCATCTGAGGCGCACGCTTTCTCGTGGTGACGCCGATCGCCCGCAGCCGGCCCGCGCTCACGTGCGCGCCACCGGTGGCAAGCGAAGTGACGTTCATCGATATCCGCCCCGACAAGAGGTCGGGCATCACCGCGCTGCCGCCTTTGTACGCGATATGCACCATGTCCAGCCCGCCGGCCGAGAGCCTGAAAAGCTCGCCTGCGAGATGCGTCGGGCTGCCGGCGCCTGCCGACCCGTAGCTCACGCCCGTCTTCGATTTCACCCACGCTGCGAATTCCTTTCCGTTCTTCGCCGGAATCGCAGGATGAATGACCATCAGATACGGTCCGCCGGCGACCTGGCCGACGGGCGCAAAGTCGCGCTCGGTATCGTAGGGCAGTTGTTTGATGAGCGACGGATTGGTGGCATGGCCCGCGCCGATCATGAGGAGCGTGTTCCCGTCGGGGTTCGCCCGCGCGACGATGGCCGAGCCGATCTGCGCGTTGGCGCCGGGGCGGTTATCGACAACGAGGGGCTGGCTGAGGCGCTCGCCGAGCTTGTCGCTGACGATGCGAGCCAGCGTGTCGTTCGTCCCGCCGGGGGCGAGCGGCACCACCAGCCTGACCGGTCGCGCGGACGCCACCTGCGCACACACGCTCGAACCCAATCCCATCAGCACCGCGGCGGTGAAAAGTCCCGCAACTAATTTTTCTGATTGCACTTCAAGTCTCCCTGGTCGCAGACCATTATTCCGTTCTTGCTGCAGCAGCCCTCTTATAATCCAAATTCAGAAAATCGACAGGCAGACCTCCATACAAGCCCACAACCCCTTGACCGTCCGCGTCGCGGTCCTCTTCTTCCTGCCGCTCATCATCTCGACCGAGCTGCACCAGCTTTCGCATTCCCTCGTTCACGCGTTTCTCGCTCGCCTCGGCGACCCCACCACTACGCTGGCCGCGTTCAGCATCGCGTTCGCGTTCAATACCACGTTCAGCGGCATCATCACCGCCCAGGTCCAGGCGGCGCTGTCCTACACCACCGACAAGCGCTCGTTCTGGCGGGTTGCGCGCTTCTACTTCGCCATCGCTCTCGTGCCCTTCGTCGTGATCGAAGCGGTCGCGCTCACGCCGCTCGGCGATTGGGTGTTCGGGGTGATGATCGGCGCGAGCCCGGAGGCGACCCGCCTCGCGAAGTTGGCATCGGGCGTCATGGGCCTGTGGATATTCCCCAATCAGGTACGCAACATGGCGACCGCCCTGTGCATGATGCACCGGCGCACGCTGCCGATTTCCTACGCGACGGTCATACGGCTGGTTTCGCAGGCGCTCATGCTGATGGTGCTGCCGTTCTGGATGGAAGGCGCTGTGGCCGGCGCGGCATCGCTCGTCGGATGCATGAGCGTCGAAGCGCTCTATATGTACTGGGTCAGCCGGCACTACTATGACGAGCTGCCCGCGAGAGGCGGCGAGCGGGCCTCCTACCGCCAGATGTGGACGTTCTCGTGGCCGCTGATGATCACCCAGATCACCGAGAACGGCGTTCCCCTGGTGATCAACTTCTTCCTCGGTCGGCTCGCCAATCCCGACCTTGCGCTGGCGGCATTCGGCGTAGTCAACGCGCTCAAATCACTGGTCGCCTCGCCGCTGCGTAACATGGTGCAGACGGCGCAAGCGCTCGTGCACAGCCGGCACGACATGCAGGTGATGCTGCGCTTCGCGCACAGGGTGACGCTGGTGTACGTGATGCTCGTCGGCATCATGTTCTACACACCGCTGCGCGACGTGATCCTGAGCCGGATCATGGGACTGCCCGACACGCTCGCGAGCTACGCGACGCCGGGCGTCCAGATGGCGCTGCTGGTTGTCATCGCCTGGGGTTACG
The DNA here is from genome assembly GCA_964621335.1 of uncultured Streptomycetaceae bacterium. Taxonomy (GTDB): domain Bacteria; phylum Pseudomonadota; class Gammaproteobacteria; order Burkholderiales; family SG8-41; genus JAQGMV01. The sequence continues at coordinate 183 of CAZULX010000049.1, read as the reverse complement.
CATCGCTCTTTCGCGGCCTGCTCTCCGCCATGCGCCGCACCGGCGCGATCGCGGGCAGCGCCGTGATGCGGCTCGTGGTGGTGACCCTCGTAGGCAGCATCACGCTCATCGCGCCGAACCTGAACGGCGCAGCGGTCGGCGTGGCGGCCGTCGGCGCCGCGTTCCTTACGGAGGCGCTGATCC
>CAZULX010000048.1:0-3820 GCA_964621335.1 uncultured Streptomycetaceae bacterium | reverse complement strand
GAGCGCCGCCGGAACGATGGCGCAGCCGGGGTGCGAGAGCGAAGGCGCGTGCGAATCGTCGGTCTCGTCGGCGTGGCCGAGCATGCCGTTCGCCAGCGCCGCGTTCATGGCGGTGGTGACGAAGCGCGAGCCGATCACGGTTGCTTCGGGGGTCCCGCCCTGCGTCTTGATGTACGAGATCGCCTTCTCGCCCGGCAGAAGCTTCGATCCCGACACCATCGCCGCGATCGTGTCGAGCACGTGATGCTTGGTCTTCTCCGCGACGGGTCTGGGCAGGGGTTTCTTGCCCGCGCGCGCGATATAGGTCGCGAGCTCGTGCATCACCGGAGAGATTTCGTTCTTCGTTTTCATGAGTGCTCCAGAGGGCTCTCGGGCCGCGGATTCTAACATTCGGACGCGTTCAGGAAGGCCGTGCGCGACGGTCGCTGCGATAGAATATCGATTTATCCGGAGCACGCAACGTGAATAAACCCGTGGTCGGGATCGTGATGGGCAGCACCAGCGACTGGGACGTGATGCAGCACGCGGCGCGCAGCCTCAAGGATTTCGGCGTGGCTTTTGAGGCGCGGGCGCTATCGGCCCATCGCACCCCCGATCTGCTGATGGAATGGATAGACGGCATGGTCGCGGGCGGCGCGAAGTGCTTCATCGCCGGCGCCGGCGGCGCGGCGCACCTCGCGGGTGTCGTCGCGGCGAAAACGACGCTTCCCGTGCTCGCCGTGCCGATCCCGTCGAAGCACCTGCAGGGGCTCGACTCGCTGCTCTCCATGGTGCAGATGCCCAAAGGCATCCCGGTCGCGACTTTCGCGATCGGCGACGCGGGCTCGGCCAACGCCGGGCTGTTCGCCGTCGCGATGCTCGCCACCACCGACAGCGCGCTCGCTTCGCTGCTGCGCGCATTCCGTGCGAAGCAGGCCGAGGCCGTCGCCGCCGCGCGCTTGCCCGAGCTTTCCTGACATCCTCCCGCGCGGCAGCGTCCGCGCTTTTCCGACCCTTCGATTGCGATACCGATGAGCACGCCCATTTTCGAAACCGACATCAAGAGCCTTCAGTTCCTTCATCGCGGGAAAGTACGCGACCTCTACGCCGTGGGCGAGGACAAGCTCCTCGTCGTCCAGAGCGACCGCCTGAGCGCGTTCGACGTGGTTCTCGGCGATCCGATCCCAGGCAAAGGCGAGGTGCTGACCGAGCTTTCCTTCTTCTGGTTCGAGCGCCTCGCACACATCGTTCCCAACCATCTCACCGGTATCGCGCCCGAGTCGGTGGTCGCGCCGAACGAGCGCGACCAGGTCGCCGGCCGCGCGATGGTCGTGCGCAGGCTGAAGCCGCTCATGATCGAAGCGGTGGTGCGCGGCTACATCATCGGCTCGGGCTGGAAGGATTACCAGGACACCGGCGCGGTCTGCGGGATCGCGCTGCCGCCCGGTCTGCACCAGGCGCAGAAGCTGCCGCAGCCGATATTCACGCCCGCATCCAAAGCGCCCGCGGGCGAGCACGACGAGAACATCACTTTCGACGAAGCGATACGCGCGGTCGGCGGTCACGCCATCGCCGAGCGCGTGCGCGAGATCTCGATCAGGCTCTACACCGAAGCGGCCGATTACGCGGCGACGCGAGGCATCATCATCGCCGACACCAAGTTCGAGTTCGGCACCGACGACAAAGGCGAGCTCGTGCTGATCGACGAAGCGCTCACGCCCGATTCCTCGCGTTTCTGGCCGGCGTCCGAATACCGCACCGGGATCAGCCCGCCGAGCTTCGACAAGCAGTTCGTGCGCGACTGGCTCGAGACGCAGCCGTGGAACAAGAAAGCCCCCGCGCCGCCGCTCCCCGCGGACGTGCTCAGGCAGACCTCGGAGAAGTATCGCGAGGCGCTGCGGATGCTCACGTCAACTGCGTGACCAGTGACCAGTGACTGGTGACCGGGAAAACCACGGAGGCTCCGTAAACGGGTTAACCGGTCACCAGTCACCCGTCACGGGTCACGCCTTCCAGGACGAGGCCGTGGAAAGTGCGGCCGCTGTCCTGCGCGCCGGCGGACTTGTCGGATTTCCGACCGAGACGGTCTACGGCCTGGGCGCGGACGCGTCGAACGACGAAGCGCTGAAGAAGATCTACACGGCCAAAGGCCGGCCGCGCAATCACCCGCTGATCGTGCACCTCGAGGATTTCGCGGCGGTTGCGCAGTGGGCGAAAAACGTCCCGGGGGCCGCGCACGCGCTGGCACGGCGCTATTGGCCGGGCCCGCTCACGCTGATCCTCGAGCGCGCGGACGGGGTGAGCGACCTCCTGACCGGCGGTCAGGACACGATCGCGCTGCGCGTGCCTTCGCACCCGATAGCCCGGGCGCTTCTTGCCGCGTTCGGCGGCGGAATCGCCGCGCCTTCGGCGAACCGCTATGGACGCGTGTCCGCGACGACGGCGGAACACGTGCGCAGCGAATTCGGGAGCGCCGTCGATCTGGTGCTCGACGGCGGAGCGTGCGAAGTCGGCATCGAGTCGACCATCGTCGACCTGTCGGGGCCGCAGCCGGCACTGTTGCGTCCCGGTTCTATAGGCGCGTCGGAGCTGGAGGCTGCGCTTGGAATCGTGCTCGCGGGCGCCGGCGCGGCGTCGCCGCGGGTTTCGGGCTCGACCGCCAGGCACTACTCGCCGCAGACACCGCTCATGCTGATGGAAGCCGACCTCGTCGTCGGGCTCGCCGCGAGCATGACGCGCCAGGGACACAAAGTCGCGGTGCTCGCGCGCTCCGCCCGGCAGCCGCTAGTCGAAGGAATGACGTGGGTGGCGGCATCGAGCGAGCCTGCGGCGTACGCGCACGACCTTTACGCGAACCTGCGCACGCTCGACGCCGCGGGCTGCAGCGCGATCCTGGTCGAGGAGCCGCCGCTCGAACCCGCATGGGCCGCGATTCACGATCGCCTCACCCGCGCCGCCGCGGGCACTACTGCGCCTGACGCTACCTAGCGGTAGCGGGCGCCAGTGAACGATACAGAGGGAAACCCATGGTTTCCCTCCGTAACCTCCTTTCCTTAGGCTCTCTTGCGATCGCTCCGCTAACGTAGGGCGGAAAGAAAAAGCCCCGGAGTGACCGGGGCTTTCTTGTTGTTCCAGTACTGCGGGCCTAGCCGCCACCGCCTTCCACATACACCTGTTCCTTCTTCTTGCGGATGGCGGGCATGACCATCGTGATCAGGATCAGGATGCTCGCGATCATGAAACCGCTGCTGATCGGCCGCGTGAAGAACACGGTCGGATCCCCGCGCGAGATGAGCAGCGCACGCCGCAGGTTCTCCTCCATCAGGGGGCCCAGCACGTAGCCCAGGATGAGCGGCGCCGGCTCGAACTCGAGCTTGACGAGGGTGTAACCGAAGATGCCGAAGAGGGCGACGAGGTAGAGGTCCATCGCGCTGTTGTTGATGCTGTAGTTCCCGATCGCGCAGAACATGATGATCCCCGGGAAGAGCCAGCGGTAGGGGATCTTCAGCAGCTTCACCCACAAGCCGACCAGCGGCAGGTTGAGGATGACGAGGATCGCGTTGCCGATCCACATGCTGGCGATCAAGCCCCAGAAGAGATCGGGCTTGGAGGTCATGACCTGCGGCCCCGGTGCGATGCCCTGTATCGTCAGCGCGCCCAGCATGAGCGCCATGGTGGCGCTCCCCGGTATGCCGAGAGTCAGCGTCGGAATGAACGCGGTCTGCGCGGCGGCGTTGTTGGCCGACTCGGGGGCGGCGACGCCTTCGATCGCGCCCCTGCCGAAACGCGACGGGTCCTTGGACAATTTCTTCTCGACCATGTAGGAGGAGAAAGCCGAAAT
>CAZULX010000047.1:0-5692 GCA_964621335.1 uncultured Streptomycetaceae bacterium | reverse complement strand
CGCAGGTAGATGAGCGTGTTCGCGGTGCCGAGGTCGATCGCCAGATCGTCGTTGAAGTAGCTGCTCAGGAAACCGAACATAGGTTCTTATAAAGTATGAGGAATGGTGCGTCGCATTAATCGCTTATGATACCCTATGCTGCCCCGGTTTTTAACAGCGACACACCCCCTTTTATGGCCCTGACCCGCGAGGATGTCTTGCGCGCGGCCCGACTTGCCCGCATCGCGGTCGACGATGCCGAGGCCGACGCCGTGCTCGAACAGCTCGTTCGCATCTTCGGCATGATCGAAGAGATGCAGGCCGTCGACGTGACCGGAGTCGAGCCGATGGCGCATGCGCAGGACTTGACGCTGCGCCTGCGCGACGACGTCGTCACCGAAGCCGACCAGCATGCGCTTTTTCAGTCGGTCGCCCCGCGCGTCGAGCGCGGCCTGTATCTCGTGCCCAAAGTGATCGAATAGGCGCGTGGGTGGACGCCGGGGTCAGTCCCGGTTTTCGCACCCGTCGCGAAAGTCCGGGACAGACCCCAGTGCACACTCTCACCCTCAAAGCGCTCTCCGACGGCCTTGCCGCAGGCGCTTTTTCGAGCGTCGAAGCGACCTCGCTTTTTCTGAAGCGCATCAAGACGTTGGGTCCGAAGTACAACTGCTTCGTGGCGCTCGACGAGGAGCGCAGCCTCGCGCAGGCGCGCGAGGCCGATCGTGCGCGCAGCGCCGGGCGCGCGCAGCCGCTCAACGGCGTGCCGATCGCGCACAAGGACATTTTCTGCGCCAAGGGCTGGATCTCGTCGTGCGGCTCGAAGATGCTGTCGAATTTCGTCTCGCCGTACGACGCGCACGTCGTGGAAAAGCTCAACGATGCGGGCGCGGTGACGCTCGGAAAGACGAACATGGACGAGTTCGCGATGGGCTCGTCCAACGAGACTTCGTGGTATGGGCCGGTACGCAATCCGTGGGACACGCAAACGGTGCCGGGGGGAAGCTCGGGCGGATCGGCTGCGGCGGTCGCGGCGCGGCTCGCGCCCGGCGCGACGGGGACCGACACCGGGGGCTCGATACGGCAACCGGCCGCCCTCTCGGGCATCTGCGGCCTCAAACCCACCTACGGCGTGGTCTCGCGCTACGGCATGATCGCTTTCGCGTCCAGCCTCGACCAGGCGGGCCCCATGGCGCGCAGCGCCGAGGACATGGGCCTCATGCTGAACGCGATGGCGGGTTTCGACTCCCGCGATTCGACGAGCCTCGAACGTCCGGCCGAGGACTACGGCCGCGACCTGGGCAAGGATCTCTCCGGCTTGCGCATCGGGCTGCCGGGCGAGTTCTTCGCCGAAGGCGTAGCGCCGGACGTCGCGAAAGCCGTCGAAGCGGCGATCGCGCAGTACAAAGCGCTCGGCTGCGAAACGGTCGAAGTGACGCTGCCCAACATGCGCCTTTCGGTGCCGGTTTACTACGTGCTCGCGCCGGCCGAGGCTTCGAGCAACCTCGCGCGCTTCGACGGCGTGCGCTATGGTTACCGCACGCCCGAGTATCGCGATCTCGACGAAATGTACGAGAAGACGCGCGCCGAAGGCTTCGGCGCGGAGGTGAAACGGCGCATCCTCATCGGCACGTACGTGCTTTCGCACGGCTACTACGACGCCTACTACATCAGGGCGCAAAAGCTGCGGCGCCTCATCGCGCAGGATTTCGCGTCCGCCTTCGCGAAATGCGACGTGATCATGGGCCCCACGAGCCCGACGACGGCTTTCCGGCTCGGCGAGAAAGCCGCCGACCCCGTGCAGATGTACCTTTCGGACATCTATACGATCGCGGTCAATCTCGCGGGCCTGCCGGGGCTCTCGATCCCGTGCGGGCTCGACGGCCAGGGTCTTCCGGTCGGTTTGCAAATCATCGGCGATTACTTCCGCGAAGCGCAGATGCTCAACGTCGCGCACCAGTACCAGCTCGCGACCGACTGGCACCTTCGCGCGCCCCCGGATATCGACGCATGAAGTGGGAAACCGTCATCGGGCTGGAAGTGCACGCCCAGCTGAACACGCGCTCGAAGATCTTTTCGGGCACGTCGACGGCTTTCGGGGCGGCGCCGAATACGCAGGCCTCCGCCGTGGACATCGCGCTGCCCGGCGTGCTGCCTGTCCTCAATCGCGCGGCGGTGGAGAAAGCGATCCGCTTCGGGCTTTCGGTCGGCGCAACCGTGAACCGGCGATCGATTTTCGCGCGCAAGAACTACTTCTATCCCGACCTCCCGAAGAACTACCAGATCAGCCAGTACGAGATCCCCGTCGTGTCGGGCGGCACGGTCGCGATCGTGGTGGGCGAGACCGAGAAGTCGGTGCGCCTCACTCGCGCCCACCTGGAAGAAGACGCGGGGAAGTCCCTGCACGAGGACTTTCACGGCGAGACCGGAATCGATTTGAACCGCACCGGAACGCCGCTCCTCGAGATCGTCTCCGAGCCGGAGATGCGCTCTAGCGCGGAGGCGGTGGCATACGCGAAAGCGCTGCACGGCCTGGTGCGCTGGATCGATATCTGCGACGGCAACATGCAGGAAGGCTCTTTCCGCTGCGACGCGAATGTCTCGGTGCGTCCCGCCGGGTCCGATGTCCTCGGCACGCGCTGCGAAGTGAAGAACCTCAACTCCTTCCGCTTCCTCGAGCGCGCGATCGAATACGAGGTTCGGCGCCAGATCGAACTGCTCGAAGACGGCGGGCGCGTGGTGCAGGAGACGCGGCTCTACGATCCCGACCGCGACGAGACGCGATCGATGCGGAGCAAGGAAGACGCGCACGACTACCGCTACTTCCCCGACCCGGACCTCCTGCCGCTCGAGATTTCCAGAGAGTGGCTGGAGGCGGTGAGAGCGCGATTGCCCGAGCTCCCGGGCGCGAAGCGCGAGCGCTTCGTCGCGCAATACGCCATCACCCCTTACGACGCCGCGGTCCTCACCGGGAGCCGCGAGCTCGCCGATTATTTCGAGGGCGCCGCCGGCGGCGCCCCGGGACCCGTGGCGAAGCTGTGCTCCAACTGGATCGCCGGCGCCTTGAGCGCGCGCCTGAACGACGAGGGACTGGACATCGGGCAAAGCCGGGTCGCCGCCACGCAGCTAAGGCGCCTCGTCGAGCGCATCGCCGACGGCACCGTCTCCGGCAAGACCGCGCGGGGCGTGTTCGACGCGATGTGGAGCGGCGAGGCGGCGGGCGACGATGCCGCCGATCTCATCATCGAGTCGCGCGGCCTGCGGCAGATATCGGACAGCGGGGCGCTCGAGAGGATCGCCGACGACGTGATCGCCGCCAACGCCCGGCAGGTCGCGGACTATCGCGGCGGGAAGGAGAAGGCGTTCAACGCGCTCGTGGGGCAGGTCATGAAAGCCACCAGAGGCAAGGCCAACCCGCAGCAGGTCACCGACATACTCAAGCGGAAGCTCTTGGGCTGACGAGCGAACTCGTCAGCCCGCGTCCGCTTCGTCCGAACGAACAGAGGGGAACCCGAGGTTCCCCTCCGTAACCTCCCTTCCTTCGGTTACCACTGGCGTCATTCCGGACCTGGTCCGGAAGCCATCTTCAAACGCTTCTTACCGCCGGCTGGAGGCCTGCTGGGCGCGAAGGTCTGTGTAGCGCTTGCGGAAGTCGGCGTATTTGACGCGCAGCTCGTCCTTCTCCTTCTTCTTCGCTTCGATGCTGCGCTCGGAGCGCTCTTTTTCCTGCGTCACGCGCGTGAGCTCTTCCTTGAGCGTGGCCGGCAGCGGTCTCTTGTTCTTCTCCAGGGAACTGGCACGGCCTTTCGCCTCGGTGTAGCGCTGGCCCGCGTTCTTGAGCGCGCCCTCGAGCTGCTCGATCTGGAAGTCGATCACCTGAAGGTCGCGGTCGCGCTTCAGGTCGATCTCCTTCTCGTTGCTGAAACTCTCGAGGAGCGCGGTGTCCTGGCGCTTCTGCTCGAGCGCCTTGCGCTCCTCCTGGGCCTTCTGCTGCGCGAGTGCCTGCTCTTTCTCGCGCCTGCGGTTCGCCTCCTCGACCGATTCGGTCTGTTTGCGGGTGACGCCGTGCGAATCGAGCTCCTTGGTGGCGCTGCCCTGGAATTCGGGGGGGACCTTGTCCCCGCAGCCGACGACCCGGCCGGATTTGTCCTTCCAGCACACTATTGTTCCGCTCGCTGCGGGTGCCGCGCCGGACAGGGCCAGAACCGCGACGAGAGCGGTTGCGGCGAGCAGCGTCCCGGAACGTTCGATAATTTCAGGCATCAGCGGTCACTCCATAGCGCTCTCGGTATAGGCGGACCGCCTCGAGTTGAGGGGTCGACGCGGGGTCGGCGGCCAGATAGCCGACGAGATCGTCGAGCGTAGCGATGCTTATAACGGCCATCTTATAGGTTTGGCTTACTTCCTGTACGGCCGACAGCGTTCCCGCCCCCCGCTCCAGCCGGTCGAGCGCGATCGCCACGCCGCCGGGGGTCGCCCCCGCCGCCCTCATCAGTTCGACCGATTCGCGGACCGAGGTTCCCGCGGAAATCACGTCGTCGACGATCAGCACCCGGCCCGCGAGCGGCGCGCCGATCACGTTGCCGCCTTCACCGTGGTCCTTGGTCTCCTTGCGGTTGAAGGCGAAAGGCACGTCGCGGCCCGCGTCGGCGAGCGCGATCGCAACCCCGGCGACGAGCGGAATCCCCTTGTAGGCGGGGCCGAACAGCATGTCGTAGGGCACACCCGATGCGCTAATCGCTTTCGCGTAGAATTGCGCCAGCTTTTTCAGTGCGGCGCCGTGATTGAAGAGCCCCGCATTGAAAAAATACGGGGACATCCGCCCCGCTTTCGTTTTGAACTCCCCGAAGCAGAGCACTTTCTCTGCGACGGCGAAGCGGATGAACTCCTGGCGAAAGTCTGCCGGCAACGGACGCCCCCGCATGTGGCGCGACGCTCTTTCGAGGGGCGCCGTGGGTAGAAAAATGCTGCGAATTATAACGCTGAACCTGAACGGCATCCGCTCGGCCGCCCGCAAAGGACTCTTCACATGGCTCGCGCGCACGCGAGCCGACGTCGTCTGCGTGCAGGAGCTCAAGTGCCACCCCGGCGACATGACCGAGGAGGTGATGCGCGCGGGCAGCCTGAAAGGCCATTTTCACTGCGCCGAGAAGAAGGGCTACAGCGGCGTGGGCATCTACACGCGCCACGCGCCGTCGCGCATCGTCGAAGGCGTAGGCATTCCCGACATCGACCGCGAGGGCCGCTACATCCGGGTCGATTTCGGCAACCTGTCGGTGGTCTCGCTCTACCAGCCCTCGGGCTCCAGCGGAGAGGAGCGGCAGCGCGTGAAATTCAGCTTCATGGAGCGCTTTTTCCCGCACCTGAAGGCGTTGCGCGCCGAGGGGCGCGAGATCGTGCTGTGCGGAGACTGGAACATCGCGCACAAGGAAATCGATCTCAAGAACTGGCGCGGCAACCGCAAGAACTCGGGTTTTCTGCCCGAGGAGCGCGAGTGGCTCACGCGGGTGTTCGACGAGCTCGGCTGGGTCGATGCCTTCCGCAAGGTCGATTGCCGGCCCGATCAGTACACGTGGTGGTCGAATCGCGGGCAGGCTTGGTCGAAGAACGTCGGCTGGCGCATCGACTACCAGATCGCCACGCCGCGGCTCGCGGCCGCCGCGAAGCGCTGCGCGATCTACAAGGCACAGCGGTTCTCCGACCATGCGCCGCTCAC
>CAZULX010000046.1:0-2878 GCA_964621335.1 uncultured Streptomycetaceae bacterium | reverse complement strand
TTTCCAGGTCGTCCCGATCTAAGCATAATGTATCGGCAGCTCGAGCGGCATTTTGCGGCGCGGTGGAAGGAGGCTTCGCCAATGGTCAGCCAGGAGCAGAACGACACGCTCACGAAGACGGGCCCGGGCACGAACATGGGCGAGCTTTTCCGGCGCTACTGGATCCCTGCGCTGCACGGCTGGGAGCTGCCCGAGCCGGATTGCCCGCCGGTGCGCGTCAAGCTTCTTGGCGAGAGTCTCGTCGCCTTCCGCGACACGCAGGCACGCATCGGTCTCATCGACGAGTTCTGCGCGCATCGCGGGGTGTCGCTGTGGTTCGGCCGCAACGAAGAGTGCGGCCTGCGCTGCCCTTACCACGGCTGGAAGTACGACATCACGGGACAGTGCGTCGATCTGCCTTCCGAAGGCGCGGACGGGCCGATGCGCCGGCGCATGAAGCTCAAGGCCTACCCCTGCATCGAAGCCGCAGGCCTGGTGTGGACCTACATGGGCCCGCCGCAGGACACGCCGCAGCCGCCCGCGCTCGAGTGGGTGAATGTCCCCGCTGAGCGGCGCTTCGTCTCGAAGCGGCTGCAGGAATCGAACTATCTGCAGGCGCTCGAAGGCGGCATAGACTCGTCGCACGTGACCTTCCTGCATGCGGGCGCGCTCAGGCGCGATCCGCTGTTCGTCGGCAGCAAGGGCAACGACTACAACGAGCGCGACACGATGCCGCAGTTCGACGTCGTCGAATTCGAAGGAGGATTGCTGATCGGCGCGCGCAGGACCGCCGACGCCGATTCGTACTACTGGCGCATCACGCCGTGGATCATGCCGTGGTATACGATCATTCCGCCGCGCGCAGGGCATCCGCTGGGCGCGCACGCCTGGGTGCCAATCGATGACGAGCGGTGCTGGGCGTGGAGCATCAACTACCATCCGCGGCGGGCGCTCACTCAGAGCGAGCTCACCGCGATGAAAAACGGCGCAGGCATCCACGTGAAGTACGTGCCGGGCACCTTCATCCCGCTCGCGAACAGGGGGAACGATTACCTGATCGACCGCGCAGCGCAGAAAGCCGGCGTGAACTACTCCGGCGTCGAGGGCATCGGCATGCAGGACGCCTCGCTCCAGGAATCCATGGGTCCGATACAGGACCGCTCGCGCGAGAACCTGTGCCCGACCGATCTCGGCATCGTGCTCACGCGCCGGATGCTACTGCAGGCGGCGGAAGCGAACCGTCTCGGACAGCGTGTGCCCGGCCTCGACCCCTCGGAGCAGCACGTGCGCTCGTGCTCGATCGTGCTGCCGCGCGAGCACCATTTCAGGGAGCACGCGCGGCACGGGATTTTCGCAGCGCCGGATACGGATCCGCTTACAGTCTAGTGACGAAGCACGCTTCAGGCGGCGTCCGCCGATCACGTGTCGATTCGCCGGGCCGGGCCGTCCTAACTACGCGTCACGGCAGCGTTTTGACGTCGCTCAGATAGCCGTGCTTCATCGCATCACCCAGCGCCTGCGAGTAGTCGGTGAAAGTCCGCGCCGCCGCCTCCACGGTGCGTCCCTGATCGTCGTGCCGTTCCCAACGCCATCCGGTGGCGTCGTCTCCCGTAACGCGAAGGAACAACCACTGCTCCATGCGACCCTCCGAAATACCAAGTGCTGAACGATGGAGCACGACGCAGCAATCGCTATGCCGGAAGCGGCCGGAGCGGCTGCATGCGCGGACCGCGATGCTAGAATCGGCGCGTCCCCGCAAGGATTGCCGCCATGCCCATCGGTAAGCTCGACCATTACTCGATACGCACGCTCGACATCGAAGCCTCCCGCCGCTTCTACACCGAAGTCATGGGCTTCGAGACGGGCTTCAGGCCCGACTTCGATTTTCCGGGGCTGTGGCTCTATAACGCCGCGCACGAATGCTCGTACGGCGTCGTTCACATCATCGGCATCGATCCTTCGAACCCCGAAGGCCTCAAGGCCTATCTCGGCGATCGCGACGTCTCCACGCTGAACGGCACCGGCACAGTGGACCACATGGCTTTCACCGCCACCGGCCTCGCCGACATGCGGCGCCGCCTCGAAAGCCAGCAGGTCGCCTACCGCGAGCGCACCGTGCCCAACCTCGGCATCCACCAGGTGTTTTTCGAAGACCCGAGCCAGGTCACGATCGAGCTCAACTTCCCCGCCCAGGAAGCGCAGCGCGCGGCCTAGCGGGACCTCGCGTGTCCCCGCCCGCACCGGCCCGGCGCGTCCTCATCGCGGGCGGCTCGTTGGGCGGGCTGTTCGCCGCCAATCTGCTGCTCCGGGCAGGCTGGGACGTTCAGGTCTACGAGCATTCACGCGACGATCTGGTCGGACGCGGCGCCGGGATCATCACCCACCCCGAGCTGTTCGAGTGCCTCGCGCGGATCGGCATCCCGCTCGACGAGAGCTTCGGCGTCGACATCCCCGAGCGCGTCGCATTCGACAGCAGCGGCGCGGTGCTGGGCACGGTACCGATCCGGCAATGCCTCACGACCTGGGGACGCTTGTACGAGCTCCTCAAAGGAGCTTTCCCGGCGGAGCGCTATCACCTCGAGCACTCGGTGCGGCGCGTCGAGCGGCGTCCCGGGCGCGTCGCGGCGCATTTCGCCAACGGCGCCTCGGCCGACGGCGAGCTCCTGATCGGCGCCGACGGCATCCGCTCGACGGTGCGCGCGCAGTTTCTGCCCGAAGCGAAGCCCGATTACGCAGGCTACGTCGCCTGGCGCGGCCTGGCGGACGAGCGCGATCTCGACCCCGACGTGCACCGCGACCTTTTCCCGCGTTTCGGCTTCAGCCTCGCCGCTCGCGAGCATATGCTCGGCTATCCGGTGGCCGGGTTTACGCGCTCCACGCGGCCCGGCGAACGCTGCTA
>CAZULX010000045.1:0-14612 GCA_964621335.1 uncultured Streptomycetaceae bacterium | reverse complement strand
GCGGCTTTGGCGTGCATGGCCGCGTAGGCCGCGTGCGCGGCCGCTTCGGCGTCGCCTACGTGCACCGGATAACCCATGTCGTCGAGCACCGAGCCGAGCGCGGAAAGACACAGCATCACGTTGTCCGGCCGGCACGAGTAGCCCATGAGGCCGAAGCGCCATATCTTGCCGGCGAGCGGTCCCAGGCCCGCGCCGATCTCGAGCCCGAACTCGTCGAGCAGCGTCTTGCGCACTTCGGCTTCGTTCACGCCCTCGGCACAGAACACCGCGTTCATCTGCGGAATCTGGTACTGCTCCTGCACCAGGAATTTCAGCCCCATCGCTTCGAGGCCGGCCTTGAGCGCGATATGGTGGCGCTGATGGCGCGCCCAGCAGTTGTCGAGCCCTTCCTCGCGGATGAGCAGCAGCGCTTCGTGCAGCGCGAAGAGCGAATTGGTCGGCGCGGTGTGGTGATAGGTGCGGTTGGTCGCGCCCCAGTAGCCGAGCAGGAGGTTCATGTCCATGAACCACGAATGGATCTTGTCCTTGCGCGCCTTCACGTGATCGACGACGCGCTGGTTCAGCGTCACCGGCGAAAGGCCCGGAGTGCAGGAGAGACATTTCTGGCTGGCGGAGTACACGGCGTCGAGGTTCCACTCGTCGACGAGCACCGGAGAGCCGCCGAGCGAAGTCACGGCATCGACGATCGTGAGCGCGTCGTGCTTGTGGGCGATCTCGACCAGGGTTTTGGCGTCGGACAGGACGCCGGTGGAGGTCTCCGCGTGTACGAAGGCCACGATCCTCGCGTCGGGATTCGCTTTAAGCGCGTCCTCGAGCTTTTGCGGGTCGATCGGCCGGCCCCATTCGGATTCGACGACGACCGCGGTGCCGCCGCAGCGCTCGACGTTCTCGATCATGCGGCCGCCGAAAACGCCGTTGCGGCAGACGACGACTTTGTCTCCGGGGCTCACCATGTTGACGAAGCAGTACTCCATGCCCACCGAGCCGGGACCCGAAACCGGGAAGGTGAGCGCGTTCTTCGTCTGGTAGGCGTAGCGCAGCAGCGCTTTGAGCTCTTCCATCATGTCGACGAAAATCGGGTCGAGGTAGCCGATCGCGGGCTGGCTCATCGTGGTCAGCACGCGCGGGTGGATCTCGGTGGGGCCCGGGCCCAGGAGCGTGCGCTGCGGCGGATGGAAAGAGCTGATGCGTTTGGCTGGCGCGTATTCGTTCATGGGGTCACTCCCGGTAAGGGTGGATCCGAACAGGCTTTCGCCGTCCGGACGCGATTTGAGCCGGATCGGCTTGCGGGCGTTGGCTTCGTTGAGGATGTCGGTCGCGCTGATGGCGCCTTCGGTGACGTTCTCGACTTCCATCGCCCCGCGCGCGGGCACGTAGCCGGATTTCACCCAGTTGTTGACGACGGCGCGGTCGAGGCGGAAGCGGCGGGCGACTTCGGCCTGGCTGCCGAAGAGCTCGACCAGACGTTCAGCACAGTTCATGGCGCGGAGCCTAACATGTCAAACTGTATTTGACAATTCGAAGCCCCGCGTCGCGCCAGCATAGGACAGGCGCAGGCCCCGTGGAGCCCCAGGAAGGAGTAACCGGGGGGAACCTCGGTTTACCCCCTGTCGTTCACCGCTACCTCTCTCGGTAGTGAGCGCTGGCTTACTTATTATTCTTCTTTTATATCCAATGCCTTATCTCCGTCCGGCTCAGGCTTGCCGGTGGCGACGACGCCGCTGAAATCGAAGCGAGTGCGATCGAGGAGGTGCGACGGCGTGACGCTCTGGAGGCTGCGCAGGATGTTCTGGACGCGGCCGGGTTGGCGTTTCTCCCACTCGTGCAGCATCGCTTTCACCTGCTTCCTCTTGAGGCTCTCCTGCGAGCCGCAAAGCGTGCAGGGGATGATCGGGAAGCGGCGCAGCTCCGCGTAGGCATCGAGGTCGGACTCCTCGCAGTACGCGAGCGGGCGGATCACGACGTTGCGGCCATCGTCCGAGACGAGCTTGGGCGGCATCGCTTTCAGCTTCCCGCCGTAGAACATGTTCAGAAAGAAAGTCTCGAGGATGTCGTCGCGGTGGTGACCGAGCGCGATCTTGGTCGCGCCGAGCTCCCCCGCGACACGGTAGAGCACGCCGCGGCGCAGCCGCGAGCACAGCGAGCACATCGTCTTGCCTTCGGGGATCACGCGCTTCACCACGCTGTAGGTGTCCTGCACGGCGATGCGATACGGCACGCCGAGGGCATCGAGATACTCCGGCAGTACGTGCTCGGGAAACCCGGGCTGTCGCTGATCGAGGTTGACCGCGACGATGTCGAAGGAGATCGGCGCGCGTTCCTTGAGGCTCCGCAGGATGTCGAGCAGCGCGTAGCTGTCCTTGCCTCCGGACAGGCACACCATGACCTTGTCGCCGTCGCGGATCATGTCGTAATCGGCGATCGCCTGGCCGACGAGACGCCGCAGGCGCTTCGCGAGCTTGTTCGCCTCGTAAGCCTGCTTCGGCTTCTGTACCGCTGTTGTCGTTTCAGTCATCCATGTTTCCCGAAGTCACACCGGGGTCAGTCCCGGTTTTCGCGAGCGCGAAAGTCCGGGACAGACCCCTAGCCCATCATTACGCTGCGCCCGCCGTCCACGGCGAGCACCTGCCCGGTCACGTACGGCGCCGAAGTCAGCAGGAATTCGACCGCGCGGGCGATGTCTTCGGGCTCGCCGATGCGCTTCAACGCGGTCTGGTTCATGATGCGCTGGCGGGCGAGCTCGTCTTTCCACGCCTCGTCGTCGGGCCAGATGATCGTTCCCGGGGCGACGCCGTTCACCCGCACCTCGGGTCCCAGCTCGCGAGCGAGCGAGCGCGTGAGCGCGGCGAGCGCGCCTTTCGCGATGTTGTAGACCACGTAGCTCTTCATCGGAAACTCGGCATGGATGTCGACGATGTTGACGATGGCGCCGTGGTTTTTCTTCAGCTCCCGCGCCGCCGCCTGCGACAGGAAAAGCGGCGCCTTGAGGTTGGTTCCCATCAGATCGTCCCACGCCTGCTCGGTGATCTCCCCGATCGGCGTCGCGTAAAAGCTCGAAGCGTTGTTCACGAGCGCGTCCAGCCGGCCATAGGCTTTCATCGCGTCCTTGATGAGGCCGGTCAGGTGCGCGGGCTTCAGCAGGTCACCCTGGACCAGCACCACCGAGTTCGCGCGGGCGCGGGTGAGCTCGTCTTTCAGCGCGCGGGCGTCCGCCGCGCTCGAACGGTAGTGCACGACCAGGTTCGCGCCGGCGCCGTGCAGGCGGCGCGAAATCGCTGCGCCGACGCGCCGGGCGCCCCCCGTGATCAGCACGGCCTTGCCTTCGAGTGGAGCGCCCATCGGTGACCGCGATTCGCCCGTAAAATGTTGTTTATTGTAGAGCTTGTCACCTGATCACGCCGTTCGTGATGTTGCAGGCTCTTGCCTGTTAACCCATCATCGGCGGCAGCATGCTCCCTCCTGCGCTGTCCCATCTGCCCGCGCCGCCGGCCGCGGCGCAGGACATCCACACCCGGCTCGACGCCCTGATCCGCTCGGAGATCGACGCGGCTGGCAGCTGGCTCCGCTTCGCGCGCTACATGGAGCTCGCGCTCTACGCGCCCGGACTCGGTTATTACAGTGCGGGCAGTGCGAAGCTCGGCGCCGCAGGCGATTTCGTGACCGCACCCGAGCTCTCGCCGCTTTTCGCACGCTGCCTCGCGCGCCAGGTCGCGCAGGTGATGGAAGCCGGCGTGCGCGACGTGATCGAAGTCGGCGCGGGCAGCGGCGCGCTCGCTGCCGGTTTGCTGGAGGCCCTCGGGGCGATGGGCCGCGCGCCCGAGCGCTATCTCATACTCGAAGTGAGCGGCGAGCTGAAGGCGCGCCAGCGCGCGCGGATCGCCGCGCGCGTCCCCCACCTCGCTCCGCGCGTGCACTGGCTCGACGTGCTGCCGGCGCCGCTCGACGGGGTCCTCGTCGCGAACGAGGTGCTCGACGCGATCCCGGTGCACGTCGTCCGCACGCGCGGCGGCGCCGTCGAGGAGATGGGCGTGGCGACGAGCGCAGGCGATGCACGGTTCGAGCGCGCCTGGCGGCCCGCAACGGGTGCACTGCTGGCAGCGGCCCAGGCGCTGGCATTGCCCGACGCGTACGAAACCGAAATCAATCTCGCCGCGCGCGCCTTCGTCAAAAGCTTCGCGCGGCTGCTGCGCCGCGGCGCGCTGCTCTTCGTCGATTACGGTTTCCCGGCCGCGGAGTACTACCATTCGCAGCGCACCGCAGGCACGCTCATGTGCCACTATCGGCACCATGCCCACGACGATCCGCTCGTGCTCGCGGGCCTGCAGGACATCACCGCCCACGTCGATTTCACCGCGATCGCCGAAGCAGGCGTGCAAGCGGGGCTGAACGTGCTCGGATTTGCGACGCAGGCGCAGTTCCTGATAAACACGGGAATCACCGACATCCTGGGCGAGACGCCCGCGCACGACGCTCGCGCCTACGCGCCGCTCGCAGCGCAGGTGCAGAAGCTCACGTCGCCGGCGGAAATGGGAGAGCTTTTCAAAGTGCTGGCGCTGGGTCGCGGCATCGATGGGCCGCTGATCGGATTCAAGCACGGCGATCGCACGCACACGCTGTGAGGACGCGGCAGCCGGCGTTTCGCGCAGCCGGCGCGGACTCGACGCGACGGAGCAGGTCATGGATACCGAAATCGTTCTGGGGCCCGGCGCCTGGACCGCGGTCGCGGCAGTCATGTTCGCCGCGGGCCTCACCCAGGGCGCGCTCGGTTTCGGCTTCCCGACGATCGCGACGCCTTTCCTGGTTCTGATGGCCGACGTGAAAACCGCGATCATCCTCAACCTGCTGCCGAACCTGGCCGTGAACTGCGTGAGCATCGCCCAAGGCGGAAACTGGCGCGCGAGCCTCGGCCGCTACTGGCCGGTCGCCGCGTGGGTGCTCGCGGGTTCCTTCCTCGGCGCACAGTTCCTCATTCACGCACCGCAGGAGCCGATACGCTTCATGCTGGGGCTCGCGCTCTTCGCGTATCTCTACCAGGGCCTGCTCGCGCATCTCGACTGGTCGTGGCTCGCCCGCAGGCACAGGGTATCCGCGATGCTTTTCGGGCTCACCGGCGGGTTCTTCTCCGGCACGGTGAACCAGGCGTTGCCGCCGCTCATCATCTACTTCACGCTGCTGGGGCTGGAGGTGACCGCCATGACGCAAATCCTCAATCTGTGCTTCCTGGGCGGCAAAGCAGTGCAGGCGACGACGCTCGGCGCGGCGGGCGAGATCCGCGTCTCGCAGGCGCTCGCCAACGTGCCGCTCACGTTCGTCGGGCTTGCGGGTCTCTACGCCGGCATGCGGATCCAGAAGCGCATCAGCGCGGCGAGCTACAAGCGGATCCTGCGCTATGTGCTTTTCGCGGTCGCGTGCGTACTGCTGTGGCAGGGCGGCCGCTGGTTCTGGTCGTGAGGAGAATCGCGCGCGCCGCCTGCGCGGCACTCTTCTGTGCGATGTGCGGCCTCGCGCACGGCGCGCAAGCCGGCATCGAGCAGGCGGAGCGCCTGTGGGCGAAAAGTCCGCACGGCGCGATGCTCGCACGCATACTTCCACGCGCGGTCGAAGCTCACGATCTGCCCGAGCCCTCGTCCGCGGGCGCGCAGCTGACGGCGCGTTACTGCGTGCAGTGCCACCATCTCGTCAACCCCGCCATGCACACGAGCGAGCGCTGGAAGCCGGTCGTCGAGCGCATGGTGTGGCGCATGCGCGGCAACGGCAACATGGGCGCGCTCATGAAGGACATGATGGCGAAAGTCGAAGCGCCGGGCGAGGCGGAAGTGGAGACCCTCGTGCGCTACCTGCAGAAGCACGGGCAGGCGGAAATCGATCCGAAGCACCCGGCGCTCGCCTCCCGGCCCGGCGAGATCTTCGCCCTCGCGTGCTCGCAGTGCCACGCGCTGCCGGACCCGCGCCGCCACACCGCGCGCGAATGGCCGCTGGTGGTTGCGCGCATGAAGCGGCACCTCGCGTGGACCAACGTCGTCGTAGGGAGCCCGGAGCTCAAGACCTCGCCGGAGCTGAAGACCGACGAGATCGTGCGGTTCCTGCAGCGCTACGCGCGCCCGGAGAGGACACCACCCCCATCCCGCCCTTCCCCCTGAAGGTCCCCGGCGGGTTTACGAGGGGATCTTCATCCCGCGCTCAACCGCCGGCCGGGCCGAGATCGCGCCGTACCAGCGCTTCACGTTCGGAAAATCCTCGAGCCGCGTCTTGTGCCACTCGTAGCGCGCGACCCACGGATAAGTCGCGATGTCCGCGATCGAATACGCTTGAGCCAGGTACTCGTGGTCTTTCAGCCGCGCATCGAGCACGCCGTAGAGCCGCCGCGTCTCCTTCACGTAGCGCTCGATCGCATAAGGCACCGGCTCCCTGGCCGCGCGCAGGAAGTGGTGCACCTGGCCGAACATCGGGCCGACGCCGCCCATCTGGAACATGAGCCACTGCAGCGCGACATAGCGATCGCGCTTCCCTTCGGGCATGAGCCTGCCGGTCTTCTCGGCGAGATAGATCAGGATCGCGCCTGATTCCATCATCGATATCGGCTTGCCGTCGGGCCCGTCGGGGTCAACGATTGCCGGTATCTTGCTGTTCGGGTTGATCGCGACGAACTCCCTCGTGAACTGGTCGTCCTTCCCGATATTGATGGCGTGTACGTTGTACGGCAGCCCCAGCTCTTCGAGCATGATGGACACCTTGCGGCCGTTCGGGGTGCTCCACGTATAAAGATCGATCATTCTCGCTCCGTTCGGGGGGATATCACGATACAGAGGAAACCCATGGTTTCCCTCCGTATCCCGCTCCGTTTTTGGGGATATTACGATACAGAGGGAAACCCATGGCTTCCCTCCGTATCCTCCTTTCCTTCGGCGATCGGGCGATCGCTTCGATGCCTCGGGCCGAAGGCGGCGATATCAGTTTAATGCAGCGCGGATGGCGTCGAGCCGCGCCGCGCTCACGCGCGCCTTGATGTCATCCGGTTTCGTGCTCGCTTTCGCGATGGCGCCTGCGTCGACGGCGAGCGCCGCGCCTCGCGCACGGCGCAGCCGCTGCAATGCGCGCTCGGTGCCGCGCTCGCCCGCAACCGCGGCGCGCAGCAGCTCTTCGAACCGCTCGGGCCTGCGCCAGACGTCGGCGGCATTGAGCAGCTCGAGGATCGCCTCCGGCGCGAGCTCTTCGGCGTCGAGTATGGCGTTGCCGTGGCGCGATGCGAGGAGGGCGAGGTCGCGCACCGACGCGGGAAGCCTGAGACGGCCGGCTATCGCGTCGATCGCATACGGATCGAGCACCCGCGCGAGCGCGGCGAAGCGCACTTCGAGGGCGTCTTCTCCCGCGGCGGCGGCATCGAGCGCGTCGAGGGCGCCCTGCGCGCGCTCCGGCTCTTCGAACAGCGCGGCGATTTCGGGCGCCACTTTCGCGAGCGCGCCGCATTCCTGAAGCACTTCCAGCATGCGCGACGGGCGCTTTGCCATGAACCCGCGCGCGAGCTCCTGCCATACGCGCTCTGAAACCAGCGCGTCGGCTTCCCCGCTCTCGACCATCGAGCGCATGAGCTCGAACGTTTCGGGCGCGATATCGAAGCCGAAGCGCGCGGCGAACCGCGCCACGCGCAGGATACGCACCGGATCTTCGGAGAAAGCCGGGCTCACGTGCCGCAGTATGCCGGCGGAGAGATCTTCCGCGCCGTTGTAAGGATCGATGAGGCGCCCATCCTCGTCGCGCGCGATGGCGTTGATCGTGAGATCCCGCCGTTCGAGGTCCTGCTCGAGCGTCACATCGGGCGCGGCGTGAAACTCGAAACCGTGATATCCGCGCGCGGTCTTGCGCTCGGTGCGCGCGAGCGCGTGCTCCTCGTGCGTTTCAGGGTGGAGGAAAACGGGGAAATCCCTGCCGACCGGGCGGTAACCGAGCTCGACCATCTCGTCCGGCGTCGCGCCGACGACCACGTAGTCGTGGTCTTTTACCGGGAGGCCGAGCAGCTCGTCACGAATCGCTCCGCCGACCTCAAAGATTCTCACGGCCTGCCGCGGGTGCGGTCGCGAAAGAGGTTGTAACGGTTGCGCGGGTTGCGCGCCGCGAGCCAGCTCGGCGCGACCGCTTCGAGAGCCGTCGGGCGAATGCCGAAAGGGATAGTGCCGGTCGATACGCTGTCCACTTTCATCGAGCGGTGATTGTCGCGGGTGAGGAGCTTCACCGGCAGAAGCTCCATCGCCAGGGCCTGCAGGTACGAGAGCCCGTCCCCGAGGCCAATCACAGGCCTGCGGTGGCCGGTGACTTCGCCCACGTATCGCACGAGCTCGCGCAGCCTGTACACCTTGGGTCCCACCAGATCGTAGCTCGCGCCGAGGCTTTCGAGGCGCTTCACGCTTTCCGCGTAGGCGAGCGCCACGTCCAGCACATACACCGGCTGAAATCGCGCGTCCGGCGAGCCCAGGAAAAGAACGGGGAGGGCGCGCTGCAGCTTCGCGAAGAGGTTCAGAAAGTGGTCCTCGCGCCCGAAAATCACCGACGGTCGGAAGATCGTGAAATCGAGCCCGGACTCGCGCACGATGCGCTCGGCTTCGCCTTTCGAGCGCAGGTACGCGCTGGGGCCGTTCACGTCGGCGTTGAGCGCGCTCATGTGCAGCAGCCGGCGCACCCCTGCCTGCCGGCACGCGTCGACGACTTTGCGCGCGAGCCCGACGTGCGCTTCCTGGAAGCTTGCCTTGCCGCGCCCGTCGTGCAGCACGCCGACGAGATTCACCACCGCGTCGCAGCCGTGAACGAGCTCTTTCAGAGTCTGCGGGTCGTGCACGTCGGCGGTGATCACATCCGCGGTGGGCAAGGTGATGAGGCTTTTCGCGCGCTCGCGGTCGCGCGTCGGCGCCGTGATCCGGTAGCCGCGGGCGACGAGCTGATGGCAGACGTGGCGGCCGACGAATCCCGAGCCGCCGAGCACGCAGAGATCGTTCACGATCACGGGGTGTCCCCGAGATTGGGCTCACGCGAGCGCTGGCGCGGCCCGATCATGCCCAGGCGCTGCTTGAGAGACTGCAGCTGCTGGCTGAACGTGTGCGCGTAATAGCTCGAGTTCGACATCACCTTCTTCACGTAATCGCGTGTCTGGTTGAAAGGAATCGACTCTGCGTAAATGGCGCCTTCGACCGTCGAATCGGGCCGCCACGCACGCGCGCGACCGGGGCCCGCGTTATACGCCGCGGAGGCGAGCACCGGCTGGCCGTCGAGGTTATCGAGGACGTGGCGCAGATACCACGTGCCGAGGCTCACGTTGGTGTCGACTTCGGTGACGTCGGCGATGCTGCGCAAGCCAATCTTGCGCGCCACCCATTTCGCGGTGGCGGGCATGAGCTGCATGAGGCCGCTCGCGCCGACTCGCGAGCGCGCATCGACGATGAAGCGGCTTTCCTGCCGGATGAGCCCGTATACCCACGCTTCGTCGAGGTCCATCTGCCGCGCGCGCACCCGCAGCACTTCGCGAAAAGGCGCGAGGTAACGCAGCGTGAAGTCGTGCAGGCTCTCGGTCTTGTCGGCGGTGTTGATCGCGCGGTCGTAGAGCTCGTGGCGGCGGGCGACACTGGCGGCGGTAAGCAACTGCTGATCGTCGAACTTGCGTATGGCGAATATCCACTCCCTCACGCCATCGAGGCGCAGGTCGAGCCGGTAGAGCTCGAGCGCGCGCCGGATCGACGGGTTCGCCTCCATCGCACGCAGATCGGCAGGACCGGGCTTGAAGGCCGGCGGCGGCGTCGAAATGCGCTCCCCGAGCTCTTCGAGCGCGAGCTGGCCGTAGAAGTGGTACTCGCGCGCGAGTGGCTTCAGGAGCGCAAGCGCTTCTTCTTCACGCCCCGCGGCCTTGAAGCCGCGCGCTTTCCAGTAGCGCCACACCGACTGCTCGCGCTCCTTCTCGGTCATTGCGTCTATGGCGGCCAGCACCTCCGGCCAGTTGCGCTGCCGCAGCGCCGTTCGCGCTTTCCAGGCGAGCTGGAGGTCCGACATGTCGCGCGCCTTGGCGAACCACGACAGGGCGTCGGGATCGTGCCGCAGCGCACCGAAATAGGCGATCTGGCCCCACACGTAGGCGCGCTCTTCGGCGCTGAAGCGCGCCTCGAGCCGGGTCCAGTGCATCGCCGCCTGCTGGGGCGAGCTCCGCGCGAGGCGATACGCCGCGTACATCGCGGTCTCGCGCCCGGTGCGGCTCTTCAGATCGAACTGCTGCTTCGCGAGATATCCGGCCGGGCTCGACGTGATCAACGTGAGAGTGCGGTAATCGGGCTGCTGCCCCGCGGGCAGATACTGCGCCGCCTTGTTGGCGCGCGAGACGTTGCCGCCTTCGAGCGCCCCGCGCACCCGCGTCCAGATATCGTCCTGCGACAGGCGCTGGCGCTGGGCGAGGGCATTGAAAAGCGGCGTGCAGTTCTCGGGAAGCTCGCGGGCAACGAACCACAGCGGCCGCGCTTCCTGCATCGCCTCGGTACTGGCCGCGCGCATTCTCGATTGGAGCGCATAGCAGGTGAGCTCGAGATCCTCACCCGTATAGCCCTGGAATTCGAGGTCGAACTGGTCCCACTGCTGGGTACGGCCGAGCACTCGCAGCCAGTCCGCGAGCAGCCGGTTGGCGAGCGGGGTGTCCGCGTGCACCGACATGAAGCGGCGCACTTCCGCGGCTCCGGCTTCCTCGAGCCGCATGCGGAGCTGCCAGTACGCCACGTACGGTTCGAGGATGTAATTGTTGAGCCGCCGCGCATGGAGGTCGAGCTTGCGGGAGTCGCCTGCGCGGAATGCATCGCGGGCTGCCAGGAAGTCGTCTTCGGGGGCGGCGCTTGCCGCGCCCGGCGCGATCAGCACGGCTGCCGTCAGCAGCGGCGCGGCGATACGAGTAAGAAAAAGCTTAACCATCGGGTTCCTGATCGATTCTATCGTCTTCCAGCGGGTGAGAGGCGAGCCTTCGGAGAAGCAAACGGCTTACCGGACGGGCCGAGTGAGCGCTCAGCCGAGAAAAAGGCGGTATGCGGGGTTGCCGCTTTCGTCGCTGCAGGGGTAACCGAGCTCTTCCAGAAAAGCCGCGAACTTCTTCGCGTCCGCCCGCGGGACCTGCATGCCGACGAGCACGCGCCCGTAATCGGCGCCGTGGTTGCGGTAGTGGAAAAGGGTGATGTTCCAGCCCCGGCTCATGGCGTTGAGAAACTTCAGGAGCGCCCCCGGACGCTCCGGAAACTCGAAGCGATAGAGTATCTCGTCCGCCACACGGCCGTGACCCCCGACCAGGTGGCGCACGTGCAGCTTGGCGAGCTCGTTGTCGGTGAAGTCGAGCGCCGCGAGGCCGCTGTCGCGCAGCGACTTCACGATGGCTTCGGTCTCGCCGCGATCGCGCACCTGCACGCCTACGAACACGTGCGCTTCCCGCGGGTCGGCGTAGCGATAGTTGAACTCGGTGATGTTGCGCGCGCCCACGAGCGAGCAGAAAGTCCTGAAGCTGCCCGGCTTTTCGGGGATCGTGACCGCGATGATCGCCTCGCGCGCTTCCCCGAGCTCGGCCTCCTCGGCGACGAAACGCAGCCGGTCGAAGTTCATGTTCGCGCCCGAGGCGACGGCCACGAGGTTCTCGCCATCGATTCCGGTGCGCGCGACGTAAGCTTTGGCGCCCGCGATCGAAAGCGCGCCCGAAGGCTCGAAAATCGCACGCGTATCCTCGAACACGTCCTTGATCGCGGCGCACATCGCATCGGTATCGACGCGGATCACTTCGTCCACCAGCGTGCGGGCGAGCCGGAACGTCTCCACCCCTACCTGTCTCACCGCGACGCCGTCCGCGAAGAGGCCGACCTGGTCGAGCTTCACGCGGCGCCCGGCCTTGAGCGAGCGGTACATCGCATCGGCGTCGACGGGCTCGACACCGATCATGCGGATCTCGGGACGCAGGCGCTTCACGTAAGAGGCGATTCCCGTAATCAGGCCGCCGCCTCCGATCGCGACGAAGATCGCGTGCAGGGGGCGTGTGTGCTGGCGCAGGATCTCCATGCCGATCGTGCCCTGGCCCGCGATCACGTCGGGGTCGTCGTAGGGATGCACGAAGGTGAGCTTCCGCGTGCGCTCGAGCGTGCGCGCGTGGTCGTAGGCTTCGTCGTAGGAGTCCCCGTGCAGCACGACTTTCGCGCCTCGCGCGCGCACCGCGTCGACCTTGATCTGGGGCGTGGTGACGGGCATCACGATGGTCGCGCGCGTTCGCAGCTTCTGCGCCGCGAGCGCGACACCCTGGGCGTGGTTGCCGGCCGAAGCGGTGATGACTCCTCGACGCAGCGCGGCGGGGTCGAGCTGCGCCATCTTGTTGTACGCGCCTCGCAGCTTGAACGAGAACACCGGCTGCATGTCCTCGCGCTTGAGCAGCACGTTGTTGGCGAGGCGCCGCGTCAGGTTCGGAGCGAGCTCGAGCGGCGTCTCGATCGCGACGTCGTAGACGCGCGCGTTCAGAATGCGCTCCAGATAATCGCGTTTTTTCTTCACGCGCCGAGGGTAGCAGGAAGAGGTGCCTGCGGTAAGCCGCTGCGACCCGCGTCGCACGCCGGTTACTCCCCTCCTCTGCGTCGAGGAGGGGTGGGAGGAGGAGCTGGTTCATTCCAGGGTCTGATACCATCAGAGGGTGATCCAGGACGAGCTCAAACAGGCGGTGGCGCGCGCGGCGGTGGAGCACGTGCCGGTCGGGGGCGTGATCGGCGTGGGCACCGGATCGACGGCCAACTTCTTCATCGCCGAGCTCGGACGGGTCAAGCACAAGCTCGATGCGGCGGTTGCGAGCTCGGAGGCGACAGCACAGAAGCTGAAAGCGCTCGGCATCGACGTGGTCGAGTTGAACGGCGTCATCGAGCTCTCGGTGTACGTCGACGGCGCGGACGAGATCAACCGCGCCCTCGCCATGGTCAAGGGCGGCGGCGGCGCGCTCACGCGCGAGAAAATCGTGGCGGCGGTCGCGCGCACTTTCGTGTGCATCGCGGACGAGAGCAAGCTCGTCGACGTGCTCGGGCGCTTTCCCCTGCCCGTCGAAGTCATACCGATGGCGCGCTCGTACATCGCGCGAGAGCTCGTGAAGCTCGGCGGCCAGCCCGAATGGCGCCAGGGTTTCGTCACCGACAACGGCAACGCGATCCTCGACGTCTGGAACCTCCACATCGACAAGCCTGTCGAGTTGGAGACCCGGATCAACCAGATCCCGGGCGTCGTCACCAACGGGCTCTTCGCCCAGCGCCCCGCAGACGTGTTGCTCCTGGGCACCGCCAGCGGCGTCCAGACGGTTACGCGCTAGAGGCAGCGAAGCGATCGGTTGATCGCCGAAGGAAAGGAGGGAACGGAGGGAAACCATCGGTTGCCCTCTGTTCGTTCACCGCGCGGAACGCAGTGGACGCCTGCAGCGGCCGCTAGAATAGAGGCGTCGATCTACCGAGGGCATGGCAATGGCAAGAAGCGTCCACTGTGTGAAGCTGGGCCGCGAGGCGGAAGGATTGGATTTTCCGCCGTATCCCGGGCCGCTCGGGAAGCGCGTTTACGACAACGTCTCGAAGGAAGCCTGGAAGCAGTGGCTCGAGCTGCAGAAAATGCTCGTGAACGAGAACCGGCTCAATCTCGCGGACAAGAAAGCGCGCGATTACCTCGCGCAGCAGATGGAGAAGCATTTCTTCGGGGAAGGCGCCGAGCAGGCCGCAGGTTACGTCCCGCCCACACCGTAGGGTGCGTCGATGACGCACCGGCGCCTTTGCGCTGTCAGCCCACCCTACGTGACTACACCCGCCCTACGCTGAGGGGTAGATCCATCGAGGCCTGGAGCTTCACGGTGGTTATCATCGGGTGGTCCCCCCGCGGCTTCTCGAGGTAGTAACCCTGCACCGAGTCGACGCCGAACGCTTTGAGCATCTCGAAGGTCTCGGCGTCTTCTACGCACTCGGCGATCGTGGTCTTGCGCAATCCTTTCGCCACGGAAACGATCGCTTTCACGAAAAGCTGATTGTCGTAATCCTGCGGCAGATTGCGGATGAAAAGCCCGTCGATCTTCACCGCATCGGCCTGCAGGTGCTTCAGATACGCGAACGAGGAGAAACCGGTGCCGAAATCGTCTAGACACACGATGCACCCGGTCTGGCGCAGCGCTTCGATGAAGCGCTGCGCGTCGTGAAGATCGGAGACGGCTGAAGTCTCCGTGAGCTCGACCAGCAGACGGCGCGGCGCGACGCAGTGCCGCTGCAACTGCTCCGCGATGTACTGCGGGAGCGTCGGCTCGTCGAAGGAGCGACCCGAGATGTTCACCGCGAGCGCCGGGATCGACTTGTTTTCCGCCAGCATGCGGATCGATTCGCGCAGCACCCAGCGGTCGATGTCGACGATCTTGCCCGACTTTTCCGCGAGCGGGATGAACTGCCCCGGCATGAGGAGCCGCCCCGGATCGTCTTTGTCGCGCATGCGAACCAGCATCTCGAAGTGCGAGAGCGAGCGGTCCGCCGTCGAGTAGATGCCCTGGTACTGGAGCGTCATCAGGCGGTTTTCGAGCGCGTGCAGAATGCGGTCGTTCCACGAGAGCCGCGAGACCATCT
>CAZULX010000044.1:0-5167 GCA_964621335.1 uncultured Streptomycetaceae bacterium | reverse complement strand
ATGGTCGTAAAGATGGCCGATGTGCCACAGCCCGGACTGGTGCGCCTGCGGCAGCCAGCGAATCGCGGGCGGCTCGCCGTGGCGCTCGAACAACCTGAGCACGCAGAAAAGCGCCGCCTGATCGACGAGCCACGCCTGCGCCTCGCGCTCGATGTGGCCGAGCGCATAGCTCGCGACGGCGGCAAAGTAGCTGCGCGAGCGCGGCGTCGGGTTCGCGAGGATGACGTTCGCGATCACGTCGAGCCACGGCGAGTCGATCGGATGACGCGCGTTGAGACAGGCGTCGCTCCCCGCAATCGATTCGAAGAGGATGTCGAGCGGACGCTCGACGATGAAATCGACGTCGAGGAGCAGCATGGGCACCGCGTAGCGCTCCAGCCAGTGCGGCAGATGCAGCAGCCGCGCGCAGGCGTAATACGCCCTGCGCTGCTGCGCGTGTTGCCCGGGGAAAGGCGCGCGCTCGGTCGTGATCGCGATGTTCGCGAGGCCGGCCGTGCGCGCGATTTCGTGCATCTCGTCGACGATGCAATCGTCGGGGTCGGGTATGTGCAGGTGCAGGAGGTGCTGCGTGCGGGCGTGCGCCGCATACGAGCGCAGGAAAGGCGCGCCGTATTTGCGTGCGTACGGCGGGTCGCAGGAAATCAGGACGACGCCTTCCACCCCGCTCGCGTTCCCTTCCACCGCGACCTGAGGCGGCGGGTAGGCGAGCCGCGCGGCGGTGATCGAATCGAACGTCGTGCGGTCATACTGCACCAGCCGCGGGTAGACGAAGCTCGCGCTCCCTGCGACTGCGCGCTCGAAAGCGCGTTGCGCGTCGTCGTAGCGTCGAAGCTCGGTCAGCGTGCAGCCGCGGCGCAGCTCGACCTTGTGATCGCTTTGCGGCAGGCCGGCTGCGTGGTCGAGCCTTGCAAGCGCTTCGTCGAAGCGGCGCAGGCCGTGCAGCGCCGTTGCAAGGCCGATGTAAGCGCCATAGAGGTTGGGTTTGAGCTCGGTTGCGCGGCGCAGGCTCCGCTCGGCCTCCTCGAGCCGGCCCACCTTCAGGTAGCACGCGCCCACGTTCGCGAGCGACGACGGATCGGCCCGAATTGCGAGCGCCTGCTCGAAAGCGGAGATCGCCTCGGGCCAGCGCAGCTCCCCCATCGCGATCAGGCCCGACCACATGAGCGCGTCGCCATCGTGTGGGCTGTGGGCGAGCATGCTCTCGCACAGCGCGCGCGCTTCGGCAATGCGGCCCGAGGCGTGTGCCTCCGCCACGTCCTTCAGGGTCGGCTCGGGCATAATGTCACGCGTACACCGCCGTGTTCGAGAGGGAGCGCCTGCAATGACATTCCATGAACGACATAGTCGCACGGTTCGTAGCATCGGGGCCCGATCGACCCGGCGTGGGGCGGCCGCAGCATGAACGGCAACGTTGCGCTCGAAACGCAGGCGCGCGCCGACCTGACCGCCGCCCTGAGGTGGGCTGCACGGCTGGGTTTCGGCGAAGGCGTATGCAACCACTTCAGCATGGAAATCCCGGGGGATCCCGGACGCTTTCTCATCAATCCGCAGGGCCTGCACTGGTCCGAAGTGACCACCGGCGACCTGGTCGTGGTCGACGCGCACGGCCGCAAGGTCTCAGGGCGCCACAGCGTGGAGCCGACGGCTTTCTTCATACACGGCTGCATACACAGGGGCAAGGCGAGCGCGAAGTGCGTGCTTCACACGCACATGCCATACGCGACAACGCTCACTTCGCTCCAGGGGGGACGGCTGGAATGGGCGAGCCAGAACTCGCTCAAGTTCTACGGGCGCATCGCATACGACGATGACTACAACGGTCTCGCGCTCGACGAGAGCGAAGGCGACAGGATGTGCGCCCGGCTCGCCGGCGCGGACGTGATCTTCCTCGCGAACCACGGCATCATCGTGATGGGCCCGACGATGGCCGACGCGTTCGACGACCTCTACTACCTCGAGCGCGCGTGCATGCTGCAGGTGATGGCGATGAGCACCGGAAAGCCGCTGCGCATCGTTCCGGAGGCGATCGCGGCAAAAACCGGCCGCCAGATGGCCGAGGAGTCAGCGCAATCAGCGCTTCATTTCGCAGCGCTGCAGCGGCTGCTCGACCGCGGCGAGCCGGGCTGGCGGGGCTAAAGGCCGTGACAGGTGACGGGTGACGGGGGGCCAGTCACCAGTCACCAGTCACCAGTCACCAGTCACCGTTTTTTCAGTGAAAGACGACCGGCAGGTTATATAACGCGTCGAACCCGTCCAGGAAGTCGTCGACGTGCTCCGCCGATGCGTCTTCGGCGATGGCAGTCTTCATCGACGACAGGAACTTGTCGGCGGCATCGCCGTGCAGAAAGGTGCCCCGGGCGGCGTGCTTGTCGACCAGCTCGTAGCCGTGCTGCGCCGGATACTCGACGACATAGTAGTTCTCGCTGTTGTATATGACGTTCATGATTCCGGCCTTCCTTTCTTGCACGCGTTTCGCGTGAGTTCGGTTCACACCCGAGTCATAGCAATCGGGGTACCTGCCGTTAAATATCGGGACTTACACGGTTTTTTCAAGTGCGCCCGCTTCGCCATTGGGTGAGGGCGATGCCGCCCAGGATGAGGGCGAGGCCGGCGTAGGCGTTGACGCCGGGCTGCTCGCCGAGCAGCGTCACGCCGAGAAACACCGCGACGGCGGGGCTGAGATAGTTCACCAGGGACATGAAAGTGGGTCCTGCCGAGCTGATCAGCCTGAAGTACAGAATCGTCGCGATCGCGGTCGGCCCCACGCCGAGCCATACGATCGCCGCTACCGAAGACGCGCTCGGTTGCAGCGTCCACGGCGTGTCGAGCGCGAGCGTGAGCGGAATCACGATCACGCTCGACACGAGCAGCGTACCGGTCGAGGCGACCAGGAAATCGCTGCGCACCAGCAGCCTCGCCATGACGCTGTTGGCCGCGTAGCAGAGCGCGCCGCACAACACCGAGAGCTGGGAGATCACCTGCAGCGCCGCGCCGCCGATACCCGCCACGGCTGCCGGTTCCATCAGCAAAACGATGCCGAGAAAGCCGAGCGCGAAACCTCCGATGCGCGGCGCGGTCATGCGCTCGCCATGCACCAGGAAATGCGCGAGCACCAGGGTCGCGAGCGGCATCGCCGCCATCAGGATGCCCGCGAGCGCGCTGTCGATCGTCTGCTGGCCCCACGTGATGAGGAAGAAAGGCAGCGCGTTACCGACGACGCCGAGAACGGTGTAGGCGATCCACACCACGCCGGGCGGCGGCAGGCGCAGCCCTTTCGCATACAGGAGGACGAGGAGCACCGCCGCGCCGATGGTGAGCCTGCACGCGACGAGTGTGAGCGGCGGGACTGTCGCCACCCCGAGCTTGTTGAACAAGAACGACGAGCCCCACATCGCGACCAGCGTGAGGAGCAGTGCCCATTCGGTGAGCGTGCGGCGGGAGTGAATCAAAGACTCACGCTGTCAGTGCGAGGCTCGCTGCAACGAAGCAATCCCGGGATCCCCGAGATCGCCAGGTCACATCGTTCCTCGCGATGACACCTGCGAAGTTCCTAGTCGAGGATCGCGGTTACGCTCTGCTGCTCTTCCAGGGCTTCGAGCCGTGCGAGCACTTTCTGGGGATCCATCGCCTTCGTTCCCGCAGCGAGCTTGAGGAACTTGTCGCGCAACTGCTCGCGCGACAGCGGCCGTGCCGGCATGCCTTCGTAATCGTGGGCTTCGGCGTCGAGCTCGCGCCCGTCTTTCATGCGCACTTTGATCCGCGTCGAAAAACGGTCGCGGGCCTCCGCTTTCGGGTATTCGGATACCGTCGTGTTGCGGCAGACTTCGCGTATCGAGGCATCGTTCAGCGTCGCTTCGCCGAATACCCGCGGATCGACGGGGTCGCGGTGCAACGCGAGCGCGACGCAGAACGGCACGCTGTACTGGCACATCATCGTGTCTTCGGGCTCGGTGATGTTGTGGTGGCTCACGACTTTCTCGTTGGTCGCGATCGAGACCGCCGCTACGTCTTCGCCGCGGATGCCGTGTTTCGCCTTGAGCTCGAGCGCGGCCGTCACCGGCACGTGCGCGGTGATGTGGCATGCGTAGCGCTTGAGCATCGTGGTGAGCGTGTGCCACTCCTCGCCCAGCCCGCGCGTCAACCGCGGCGGGTCCTTCTCTTCGGCGAACGCGGCGAGGAAACCGTACTTGCCTTCCAGGATCGTCGGCGGCCCGGTGAAGCCTTCGCGCGCCAGCGTCGCCGCGAGCGCGCCACCTTCTGCCGCGCGCCCCAGGTGCATGCGCTTCACCATGCCGCCGCCGGAGCGCGAGAACTCGAGCAGGCCCGAGCACAGCGATCCCGCGATGCCGAGCGCGTGCGTCATGCGATCGGCGTCGAGCTTCATCAGGAGCCCGGTCACCACCGCGCCTCCGAAGACCCCGGTGAGCCCCGGCGCGTGGAAACCTATTTTCTCGCTCGAGTGGCGGGCGGCGTCGCCGATGCGATACATCACTTCGAAACCGGCGACGAATGCGGTGAGGAGCTCCTTCCCGCTGCGGCCCTGCGCCTGGGCGACCGGGATGCCCGGAGAGGTGAGCGATGCACCGGGGTGCACCCCGACGCTGGGATGACACAGGCTGTCGAGCTCGAAAGAGTGCGCGAGCACACCGTTCGCGAGCGCCGCCATCTGCCCGCGCACCCTGTGCGGCGTGCCGACGATGGCGCCTTTGCCCGGCAGGCTCGTGCGCTGCACGTACTCGATCATGATGCGGCTCCACGGCAGATCGGTGCCGAAAGTCATCGCGCCTATGGTGTCGATGATGCACGTCTTGGCGCGATCGACGACCGCGTCGGGAAGCATTTCGTAGCGTAAACCTGTGGCGAACTCGGCAAGCGTACGAGCGGCGGGAGCGGTCATGGTCTGTAGGGTCGCGTGTTAAAATCGGGGTCCTAGTATAGCCTTCCTCCCATGCAACTTTCCCCCCTCACCGCTCTCTCCCCGCTCGACGGCCGCTATGCGGGCAAAGTCGCTCCGCTGCGCGTGCTGTTCAGCGAATACGCGCTCATCCGCTTTCGCGTTCAGGTCGAGATCGAGTGGCTGAAAGCCCTCGCCGCAGAGCCCGCGATACGCGAGGTGCCGACTTTCGCGGCTGCCACGCTCGCAGCGCTCGACGCAGTCGTCAGCGGA
>CAZULX010000043.1:0-3032 GCA_964621335.1 uncultured Streptomycetaceae bacterium | reverse complement strand
GGCGTGGATGCCTGCAGGACCTCGGGCTCGAACGTGTCGTCGGTCACGTAATGGATATGCTCAGCCATGTATACGCCTTGGGTGTTGAGGGAAAGTTGCCGCGAGAAGGTGCGGCGCAGAGTCGCATCTGGAGGTTATGCGAATCAAATTCCATACCCATGGGAAGCTTCGCGAGACCTTTCCGGAGGGATGCTATCGTCTTGTTTCTGCTAAACTATGCGGTTTAAGCGCCGTCTTGGCGCGCGACACGCACAGGAAACAACGTCATGACTTACGTAGTCACCGAGAGCTGCATCAAATGCAAGTATACCGATTGCGTTGATGTGTGCCCGGTGGACTGTTTCCGCGAAGGTCCCAACATGCTCGTGATCGATCCCGACGAGTGCATCGACTGCACGCTGTGCGTGGCCGAATGCCCGGTCGAGGCGATTTTCGCGGAGGACGATGTACCCGACGCCCAGCGCGAGTTCATCCAGGTGAATGCCGAGCTCTGCAAGGTGTGGCCGCCCCTCATCGAGAAAATCGACGCGCCTGCCGATGCCGACGAGTGGGCGCAGGTGAAGGAAAAGAAGCAGCTCATCGAGAAGTAGACCGCGAGCGCCGGTCCCTCCCTGACCCGGTCCGCGCGCCGCCCCGCTCTTTAGGAGGGCAGGCTCGTATCGCGAGCCATCGGCTGCGCATAATGCGCACATGCTGACTTTCCATCACAGCAACCGCCTCGAAACTCTCGCGGACGAGCTCGCGGCGCTCACTCGTCAGCCGCTCGCTTCGCCTTTCGCTGGCGAGGTCGTCGTGGTGCAAAGCCGCGGCGTGGCGCGGTGGCTCTCGCTCGAGCTTGCCGATCGCGCCGGCGTCTGCGCCAACGTGCGCTTTCCGTTCCCCACGGCGTTCGCGTGGGAGCTCTATCGCGCGGTCGGCGATAACGTGCCGGAGCAGTCGGCCTTCGACCCCGGGATTCTCGCGTGGCGCATCCTTCGCCTCCTTCCCGAAGTCGAAAAGGAGGCGCTCTTCGCCCCGGTCAGGGCTTATACCGACGGCGACGAGCTCAGGCGCTTCGAGCTCGCGACGCGGCTCGCACAGCTCTACGACGAGTACCTCGTTTACCGTCCGGACTGGATACTGCGCTGGGAGCGGGAGGACCCGCTAAAGTGGCAGGCGGCCCTGTGGCGGCGGCTCGCGCAGGAAGGGGACGCCCGGCATGGCGCCGCGCTGCAGGCGCAGGTCGTGAGGACGCTGGGCGGGCGCCTGCCGCGCGCAGCCGCGCTTCCCGAGCGCATCTCGGTATTCGGCGCGCCCGCACTGCCGCCGACCCTCATTGCGCTCTTCAAAGCCCTCGCCAGGCACGCCGACGTGCACCTCTTCTTCCAGAACCCCTGCCGCGAATACTGGGGCGACATCGAGGACGAGCCGGCGATCGCGCGCGAGCGCGCCGCAGGCAAGGCGCAGGCGCAGTATTCCGAAAGCGGCAACCGCCTCCTCGCGTCCCTCGGCAAACAGGGGCGCGATTTTCTCGACCTGGCGACCGAGATTGAAGGCGCTCTCGAGCGCGATCATTTCGTAGATCCGGCGGCCGCGACGCTGCTCGCTTCGATCCAGTCCGACATCCTCAACCTGACCGAGCCCACGCCCGGCGCGAATGCGCCGCTGCTGCGGCCGGATGACCGGTCGTTGCAGATCCATAGCTGTCACAGCGCGATGCGCGAAGTCGAAGTGCTGCATGACCAGTTGCTCGCGCTTTTCGGAGCGGGCGACCTCGAGCCCGCGCAAGTCGTCGTGATGACGCCCGACATCGCGACCTACGCCCCGTACATCGAGGCGGTGTTCGGTACCGCGCGACCCGCGATTCCGTTCAACGTGTCGGACCGCAGCGCCGAACAGGCGAGCACTCTCGCGGGGACTTTCATGGCGCTGCTCGAGCTCCCCGGGAGCCGCTACGACGCGCATCGCGTCATGGGCATACTCGACGAAGTTTCGGTCCAGCAGCGCTTCGGTCTCACCGAGGGCGACCTGGAAACGGTGCGGCGCTGGGTGCGCGAGTCGGGCATCCGCTGGGGCATAGACGCTGCGCATCGCGCTCGCTTCGGCCTTCCCGCGACGCACGAGCACACGTGGCGCTTCGGTCTCGACCGCCTGATCGTGGGTTACGCGCTTCCCGGTGCGGGAGAGCGTCTGTTCGGCGGCATCCTGCCGTACGACGAAGTCGAGGGCAGCCTCGGAGCCGCGCTCGGCCGCTTCCAGAGCTTTGCCGATGCCGCGATCGCGCTCGATTCGAGCCTCGCCGTCGCGCGACCGATACGCGCGTGGTGCGCGGCCCTGCACGAGATCCTCGCCGCTTTCTTCGAGCCTTCGGAAGCCCGCGCCGAAGAGCTCGAAGCAGTGCGCGCGTGCATCGCCGCGCTCGAGCGCGAGACGCGCATCGCTCGCCACGACGACGCGGTCTCGCTCGCGGTGCTGACAGTGGCGCTGCGCGCGCGGCTGGAGCCGCCGGGGCGTGCTTTCCTCTCGGGAGGCGTCACGTTCTGCGCAATGGTGCCGATGAGGAGCCTCCCCTTCGAGGTCGTCTGCATGATCGGCATGAACGACGGCGCTTTTCCCCGCGTGCGCAGTCGCAACGGCTTCGACCTGATGGCGGACGACTTCCGCAAAGGCGACCGATCGCGCCGCGACGACGACCGCTACCTTTTCCTGGAGTCGCTCTCGAGCGCGCGCCGCTGCCTGTACATGAGCTATACCGGGCGCCACATCCGCGACGACAGCGTGATGCCGCCTTCGGTGCTCGTGAGCGAGCTCGTCGACTACGTCGAGCGCGCATATCGCACCGAAGACGGCGCCAAGGTTCGGGAGCGGATCGTGACGCTCCATCCGCTGCAGGCGTTCAGCCGGCGCTACTTCGCGGGCGGCGAGCGTCTTTTCAGCCACTCGAAAACGCTCGCGCGTGCCGCGAGCGTCGCCGGCCGTGGGGAGCGCACGCCGCGGCCTTTCATCACGGGAGCGCTCGCAGTGCCTGAGGACGAAAGCCGCACCGTCGACGT
>CAZULX010000042.1:0-2691 GCA_964621335.1 uncultured Streptomycetaceae bacterium | reverse complement strand
TCGAGAACGGGCCTGCCTACCAGCACCCGCGCCGGGTTTGCCTCCTCGACACGCTTCCGCTCGCCGGCCCCAACAAGGTCGATCGCAAGACCCTGAAGCAGCGCGCCGCCGAGCTCTGGAAAGAAACAGCAGGGACAAGATAGCCCCTCCCCCTACCCCTCCCCAACGCCGGGGAGGGGGGTAACCGTCTGGCCAAGAAGCCTATGAGGAGTGATCCCGTACTAAATCTCGACCTCGACCACGCCGGCTGCATCGTCGAAGACCTCGCGGCGGGCGCGGCGAAATGGGAGCGACTCGGTTTCACGCTGACGCCGCTTTCCCCCCAGCGCGGCGCGATACCCGGAAGCGAGGGATTCCACCCGTGGGCGACCGCCAATCGCTGCGCGATCCTGCGCGGGAGTTATCTCGAGCTGATCGGCGTGGTGGATGCCGACGCCTACAACCCGTGGGCTCCGCTGCTGGCGAAGAACGAAGGCCTGCACATCCTGGCGCTGCGCTGCCTAAACGCCGACGCCGCGCACGCTGAGCTTTCGCAGCGCACCGGGGCGCTACGCACACCGGTGCCTCGCGAGCGCGTGCTCGACGTCGACGGCGCGCCGCAAACGATGCGTTTTCGCAACATCTTCAGCCGCGACGACACGTGGCCCGAGGCGCGCTATCTCCTGATCGAGCATCAGACGCCGGAGTACCTCTGGCAGCCGCGCTACCAGCACCACGAGAACGGCGCGTGCGAGCTCGTCGCGGTGACGCTCGTCGCGGACGATCCCAGAACGCTCGTCCCGAGGCTCGAGCTCCTGAGTGCGGGACATGCGCCCGAAGGCGTAGGCTGCATCGGCGCGCAGCTCTCCGGGCGCGGCAGCCTGCACGTCATGTTGGCGAAGGCGTACGCGGATGCTTACGGCTACACGCCGGTGCGGCGATCGGCGCTGCACGCCGTCACCGTGAGCTTTGGCGATGTCGCGCGCACTGTGGATTTCCTCGAAAAACGCGGCGTGACCGTCCACCGCTCTCCGCGTGGACGCTGGATAGGCCCCGGCGATACGAACGGCTTCGTCATGCACCTCGTCCAGGATCCTTCATGAGTCAGTCGGTCAAGCTCGATCACATCGGCGTCGCCATCAAAGACCTCGAGCGCGGGCGCGCGGCATATGAGCGTCTCGGATTCACTCTCACGCCGCGCAGCATCCATCGCGGCTCGCCCGCGCCGGGCGCGCCGGTTCAGCCATTCGGCTCGGGCAATCATTGCGCGATGTTTCGCGAAGGCTATCTCGAAGTCGTCGGTCTCACCGACCCGACGATCTACAGCAACGTCAAAGCTTTCGTCGCGCGCTACGAAGGCGCTCACATCGTCGCCTTCGGCGTCGAATCTGCGGATGCGACCTACGCCGAGCTCGCGGGCCGCGGTGTGCCGATAGAGCCCGCGCGGGAGCTCGAGCGCGACGCGGCTTACGGGCCGGCGGGCGATGAAACCCGGCGCGCCGCCTTTCGCAATATGTACTTCGAGGCGTCGGCGTTTCCGGAAGCACGATTGCTCTATATCGAGCACCTGACGCGCGAAGTCCTGTGGCAGCCGCACCTGCTCGATCATCCGAACGGCGTCGTCGCGCTGCGGGACATCTTCCTGTGCACTGTCGATGCGAAGGCGGCCGCGGACAAGTACGCGGACCTGTTCGGTGTTCCCGCCCAACCCTCCGCGGAAGGCGAGTGGCGTATCGCGCTCGAGCATGGATACGTGTGGATCGAGACGCCCGCCGCGTGGGCGAAGCGCGCGCCCGGCGCGGCGACGCCGCCGCTGCCGAGCCCGGTCGGCATCGGTTTCCAGGTAAACGCTCTCGAGAGCACTCGCGCGCTGCTCGAAAGCCGCGGCCTCGAAATGCACGAGGGCCTCGACCGCGGCATCTGGGTCGGGCCCGAAGACGCCTGCGGCACCGCGATCTATTTCTTCGAAACGTGAAAGCAGCCGTCATCTACGAGCACGGTGGTCCCGGCTCGATCAATTTCGTAAGCGACTTTCCCGATCCCGTCCCCGCCGCGGACGAAGTCGTCGTGCGCGTGCACGCGACCTCGCTCAATTACCACGACCTTTTCACGCGCCGCGGCATGCCGGGAATCAAAGTGCCGATGCCGTGCATCATGGGTATCGATTTCGCGGGCGACATCGTGGAAACCGGTTCGGCGGTGCGCGACTGGAAGCCGGGGAATCGCGTGCTGATCGACCCGATGGACCGCGTCACCGGCGGCGGGCTGATCGGCGAGATGTGGCACGGCGGGCTCGCCGAATTCTGCAAAGTGCCCACGCACCATCTCGTGCGCCTGCCTGAAGACGTCACGTACGAAGACGCGGCGTGCCTGCCCGTCGCGTACGGCACGGCGCTGCGCATGATGTACACGATCGGTCGCGTCGAGGCCGGGAACAAGGTGCTGATCCTCGGCGCGTCCGGCGGCGTCGGGAGCTGCTGCGTGCAGCTCGCGAAGCTCGCGGGCTGCGAAGTGATCGCGTGCTCGTCGAGCGCGGCCAAGCTCGAGCGCCTGGGCGCGCTCGGCGCCGACCATCTGCTCGATTACTCGAAAGTGAAGCTCACCGACTGGGTATTCGAAAAGTTCGGGAAGCCGCACCGGCGCCGCTTCGACAACGGTGTGGACGTCGTGGTGAACTTCACCGGCGGCGACACGTGGGTCCCGTCGCTGCGC
>CAZULX010000041.1:0-4064 GCA_964621335.1 uncultured Streptomycetaceae bacterium | reverse complement strand
GCACGCGCGCATGATCCCGAGAGGCCCTCCCGCGAGCACCGCGCGCTCGTAATCGAGCCCGCTCATGAGCACGTCGACGCCGCGGCCTTCGGCTCCGAGCACGTTCGCCGCCGGAACTTCGCATCCCGAAAAGACGAGCTCGGATGTATTTGATCCGCGCATGCCGAGCTTGTCGAGCTTGGGCGAAGTCGAGAAACCCGCATAGCCGCGCTCGACGAGAAACGCGGTAATGCCGCGCGGACCCGCCTGCGGATCGGTCTTCGCGTACACGACCAGGAGATCGGCGTCGGGTCCGTTGGTGATCCACATCTTGGTGCCGTCGAGGACGTAGCGGTCGCCGCGCTTCTGCGCGCGCAGGCGCATGCCGACCACGTCCGATCCCGCGCCCGCCTCGCTCATCGCGAGCGCGCCGACGTGCTCGCCCGTAACCAGCCGCGGCAGGTAGGCGCGCTTCTGCCCGGGCGTCCCGTGACGCCGGATCTGGTTCACGCACAGATTGGAGTGCGCGCCATACGACAGGCCGACCGCCGCCGAGGCGCGGGAGAGCTCTTCCATCGCGACGACGTGCGCGAGGTAGCCCATCCCCGCGCCCCCCCATTCTTCCTCGACCGTGATGCCGAGCAATCCCAACGCGCCTAGCTGCGGCCACAGCTCGCGCGGGAATTCGTTGGCGCGGTCGATCGCGGCCGCGCGCGGCGCGATTTCGCGTGCGGCGAACTCGCGCACCGTCTCACGGAGGATGTCGACGGTCTCGCCGAGACCGAAGTCGAGTCCCGGAATGCCGCTCATCTCCAGGCGCTCGAGCCCACGATGACGTTGACGTCCCGGTAAGACTTCATGCCGCTTTCACCTCGCCTTTCCCGGGTTGGGCGAG
Source organism: uncultured Streptomycetaceae bacterium (assembly GCA_964621335.1). Lineage (GTDB taxonomy): Bacteria > Pseudomonadota > Gammaproteobacteria > Burkholderiales > SG8-41 > JAQGMV01. The sequence goes on along the minus strand of CAZULX010000041.1, from coordinate 3,190 downwards.
GAGCCGTCTGCATTGCGCTGCAAAGAACTCGACCTCCTGCAGCATCACCTCGATGTCCACGCGCTGCTGTTCGAGCAGGGCCTTACGTTTCTCGAGCTTCGCCAGAAACACTTCGAGCTGGTGGTGCTCGTCCTGGGAAAGATCGTAGAGATCGAATAACTCCTTGATTTCATTGAGGCTGAAGCCGAGCCGCTTGCCGCGGAGCGCGAGCTTGAGCCGGACCCGGTCGCGTGCGCTGAAAAGCCTGGCCACGCCCTGGCGGGCGGGCGCGATCAGCCCCTGGTCCTCGTAGTGGCGTATGGTGCGAGTGGTCACTCCGAATTCCTGCGCCAGCTCGGTAATGCTGTAGGAAGCGGTCATTGTGCTATGCAGTATAAGACTGTAGAATCAACGTGTTCGGGCATAATAGCCATTCCTTTACGTAAACGTCAAGCACAAGTTACTGAAGAAAGCCGAGGATCCCGCATGAGCGAAGCGCGCGAGCAGGACCAGCCCAAGTTCGACCCGGCCGAAATGGCGCGGCTGTATGGGGACATTGCGACCAAGAGCGCAGCGCTCGTGAGCCGCTTTCTGGGGACCCAGGCCGAACGCGCCGTGAAACCGATCGAAGACGAGCTCGGCATCAGCAAAGCGTTCTTCGAAGCATGGGCGCGCATGCTCGCCGATCCGATGCATATCGCCGAGACGCAGGTGAAGCTGTGGCAGGACTATTGGTCCCTCTGGCAGCACTCGATGCTGAAGCTGATGGGTCAAGAGGCCGTGCCCGTCGCCGAGCCGGCGCGCGGCGATCGCCGCTTCAGGCACGGCGACTGGCAGCAGCATTTTTTCTACGACTACGTGAAACAGTCCTACCTCATCGCGGCCAAGCATCTCCACCGATCGCTTGCCGGCGTGCAGGGCCTGGACGAGCAGACGACGAAGAAAGTCGATTTCTACACGCGGCAGTACATCGACGCGCTGTCGCCTTCGAACTTCGTCCTCACCAATCCCGAAGTGTTGCGCGAGACTTTCGCGAGCGGCGGGCAGAATCTCGTCAGGGGTTTCTCGAACCTGCTCGAGGACCTGACGAAGAGCGACGGCGGCGGGCTCACGCTGCGCATGACCGACGAGACGCAGTTCAAGGTGGGCGGGAACATCGCGACCACGCCCGGGAAAGTCGTCTTCCAGAACGATCTCATGCAGCTCATCCAGTATTCCCCGGCGACCGACGACGTCTACCGGCGGCCGCTGCTCATCGTCCCGCCCTGGATCAACAAGTACTACATCCTCGACATGCGGGAGAATAATTCCTTCGTCAGATGGGCGCTCGGGCAGGGCCATACCGTGTTCGTCGTGTCCTGGGTGAATCCCGATGCCACGTACGCGGGCAGGACTTTCGAGGATTATCTCAATGCGGGCCCGCTCGCCGCGCTCGACGCAGTCGAGCGCGCGACCGGCGAGCGCGAAGTAAACCTGATCGGCTTCTGCCTCGGCGGGACGCTGCTCGCCTCCGCGCTCGGTCATCTCGCGGCGAAAGGCGATACGCGCGTGCACAGCGTGACTTTCTTCGCGACCCTCATCGATTTCGAGCAGGCCGGCGAGCTCGAAGTGTTCGTCGACGAAGCTCAGGTCGCAGCGCTCGAAAAACGCATGGAGCAGCGTGGATATCTCGAAGGCTCGGAGATGGCCGCGACTTTCAACATGCTGCGCGCAAACGACCTCATCTGGTCGTTCGTCGTCAACAATTACCTCCTCGGCCGCGATCCCTTCCCTTTCGACCTCCTGTACTGGAACTCCGATTCCACGCGCATGCCCGCGGCTATGCACAGCTATTACCTGCGCAACATGTATTTGCGTAACCTGCTGTCGCAACCGGGAGGCCTCACGCTGAACGGCACGCCGATCGACCTCGGCAAAGTGGGCATTCCGCTCTATTTCGTTTCCACGGTGGAGGACCATATCGCGCCGTGGACATCGTGTTACGCGGGGGCGCGCCTGTTCGACGCTCCGGTGCGCTTCGTGCTCGGCGGCTCGGGCCATATCGCGGGCATCGTCAATCCGCCCGAGGCGAACAAGTACGGCTACTGGACCAACGACGCGCTCGGCGACGAGCCCGACGCGTGGCTGGCGGCGGCCGAGCACCACGACGGTTCGTGGTGGGTGGACTGGGAGCGCTGGGCGCGCGCTCATGGCGGGGACAAAGTCGCTGCGCGCACGCCCGGCGGCGGTGCACTGACTGCGATCGAAGACGCCCCGGGCAGTTACGTAACGGCACGCCCGCAAGCGGAGAAATAAGGGGCAAATCAGTGCGATCTTGCCCGGATCGCGCCGCCGGGGCTCTGCTAACCTTCGCGTCAGATGGATATACGCGATCGAACTTTTCTGGTGACGGGTGCCGGTTCGGGCCTCGGCGGCGCCACCGCGCGCCGCCTTGCGCGCGCCGGCGCCAGGCTCGCCCTGCTCGACGTCAATGCGCAGGCAGGCGACGCGGTTGCGCGCGAGATCGGCGCGGCGGCGGCGTTCCTCGAAGCGGACGTATGCGATGAAGCGGCGGTAGGCGCTGCGATCGCCGGAGCGCGACGCCGTTTCGGCGCGCTCCACGGCGCGATCAACTGCGCGGGAATCGCGCCTGCCGAGCGCGTGCTCGGCAAGACCGGGCCGCACCAGCTCGACGCATTCCGCCGCGCGATCGAAGTGAATCTCGTCGGCACTTTCAACGTGATCCGGCTTGCCGCGCAGGCGATGTCGGAAAACACCCCGGGCGAAGACGGCGAGCGCGGGGTGATCGTCAATACCGCGTCGGTCGCCGCTTTCGAAGGGCAGGTCGGTCAGGCGGCCTACAGCGCGTCCAAAGCGGGCGTCGCGGGAATGACGCTGCCGGTCGCGCGCGAGCTCGCCCGCTTCGGGATACGCGTGATGACGATCGCGCCGGGTATCTTCGAGACGCCGATGCTCGCCGCGATGAGCGGTGAGGTACAGGCGTCTCTGGGTGCGCAGGTGCCTTTTCCGTCGCGGCTGGGCAGGCCCGACGAGTATGCGATGCTCGTCGAGCACATCATCTCGAACCCGATGTTGAACGGCGAAGTGATACGGCTTGACGGGGCGCTGCGCATGGGTCCCAAATAACGGCTACAAAACGCCGCGGTCCCCGGACGCGCGGCACATGAATAGAACGCAGGTCAACAGTCTGATTGAAGATTCTGGGGGAATT
>CAZULX010000040.1:0-11200 GCA_964621335.1 uncultured Streptomycetaceae bacterium | reverse complement strand
CTGCGCGCAGGCCTGCGGCGTTCGACACGTCCGGCGCAGGCGTTCCGGCGCGCACGGCGACTCCGGTGCCGACCGTTCCGAGATCGATGCGCGAGCCCTGCTCCACCCAACCGTCCGCGGCGAGCTCGTCGATCATGGTGCGTGTAAGGATGATGACGTCTACCGCTTCGCCGCCGGTCACGCGCGCTTTCATCGCGCCGACCGCGCCGAACGCTGCGGTCACATCGGCTGCCGTGTCGCGTTTGAACGCTTCGATGATGCGCTCGGTCACCGCCTGCGCCGCGCCGGCGCTGAGTATTCTTATCGTCGCCATCAGCCGACCGCGGACGCGATCGCGTCGCCCATCCCGCGCGTCGACGCCTTGCCGCCGAGATCCGGCGTGAGCGCTTTGGCTTCGCGGATCACCTGCTCCACCGCGCGCTCCATCACCGCCGCCGCTTCGATTGCTTTCGGCACGCCGTGCTTGTGTCCGAGCCACGCGAGCAGCATCTGGCCCGACATGATCATCGCGTACGGATTCGCGATCTGTTGGCCCGCGATGTCGGGCGCCGAGCCGTGCGTCGCCTGCGCCATCGCACGCTCCGGCCCCGCGGAAAGTCCGGCGGCGAGGCCGAGCCCGCCGACGAGGCCCGCGGCCGCGTCCGACAGGATGTCGCCGAAGGTATTGGTGGTGACGATGACGTCGAACTGCTGCGGCTTCATCACGAGCTTCATCGCCATCGTATCGACGAGCACCTCGTCGTAAGCGATGTCGGGATAGTCTTTCGCCACGCTCCTGCACTCCTCGGCGAACATGCCGCACGCCAGCTTGAACACCGTGTCCTTGTGGACCGCGGTCACTTTCCTGCGAGGGCGCGTGCGCGCGAGCTCGAAAGCCGCGCGTGCGACTTTGCTCGAGCCCTGGCGCGTGATGACGCGGATCCCGATCGTCATGTCCGGCGTCGGGCGGAACTCGCCGTTGCCCATGAAGACGTTGCGGTCGGGCGGCATGCCTTCGTTGTTCTCGCGCACCATCACGAGATCCACGTCGTCGTACAGCGCCGGCAGGCCCGGGAGCGATTTCGCCGGGCGGATGTTCGCGAAAAGATCGTAGTGCTTGCGCAGGATCGGATGCGGATTGATCGCGTTCGGTTTGCCTTTGGGATAAGCCTGGTGCCCGATCGGGCCGAGCACCCAGCCGTCGAGCGTGTCGAGCTTCTCCAGCGTGCCCGGAGGCAGCGTGTAGCCGAGCTCGTCGTAGGCCTTCCTGCCGATCGGGACCGGATGCCAGTCGATATCGAGTCCGCACTTCGCCGCCGCGGCGCGCATCACCTTGATCGTTTCGGGAACGACTTCGAGCCCGATGTCGTCGCCTTCGAGGATGCCGATCTTTAATGGCATGTTGGCGCAAGCTCCAGAATCAGAAATCTTCGTGCGGGTAGACCGGTGGCACCGGGTCCACGGCGTCCATCGCGGTGCCGAGCTCGCGCTCGATCGCCTCCATTTCGCCGAGCAGCGTGGAAAGCCTCAGGCGCACGTTCTCGACATCGCATTCCGGTATCTCGAGAGAGATCGCGCGCGCCATCGCCAGCAATTCGCTCTTCTGAAGGTCCATGTCACGCTCCTGCGGCAGCACGCGCGTCGAGCTTGCTCGCGAGCGTCCGGTCGAGGTCCGGATGGCGCCGGTGCCACGGCGTCGCCTGCTCGTAAGCGTGTCCGACGCGATAGACGGTCTCTTCGGCAAAGGGGCGCGCTGCGACCTGCAGCGAATAAGGCAGCCCCGCGGTGCTGTAGCCCATCGGGAGCGCGAGCGTGGGAACGTTGGCTGCACCGAAGCTGTGTGTGGCGATGCGGCGCAGGATGAGCCGCTGCGCCACGTCGGCGCGCGTATCCACTTTTTCGCGCGTCTCGTCGATGAGTCCCGGCGGCTTCAAATGGGTCGGCGAGATCAGTGCATCCCACTGCCGCAGCGCCGCGAGGATTTGCTCGCGCACGACGGCGCGCGCGCGCATCGCGCGGCTATAGACGCCCGCGGGCACCAGAAGGGCAGCCGCCATGCGCGTGCGCGTTCCGACGTCGAAGCGGTCCCACTGCGTTTTCAGGAGATCGGCATACATGGATGCGGCGTCGGGATCCGAAGTCAGCATCTGGAGGGGGATGGCGTGCTTCGCCCACGGCAGCGAGACTTCGCCTATCTGGGCACCGCGCTCGCGGAGCACCTCGAGTGCGCGCTCGAAAGCGCTGCGCACGCCTGCGTCCACACCCTCGGCCCACGCGATCTCCTTCACCACCGCGAGACGCACGCCGTGCAGCTCACCCGTGAGCGCTGCGCGGAAATCGGGCACTGCACGCGTGCTCGTCAGGGGGTCGCGCGTATCGTGCCCTGCGATCGCCGACAGGAAAAGCGCGTTATCGGATACGGTGCGAGTGAGCGGCCCTATCGTGTCCGAGTGCCATGCGTACATCGCCCCGCCGTAGCGGCTGACCCGTCCATAGGTCGGTCGCAGCCCCACTACACCGTTGACCGCTGCGGGACCGCGGATCGATCCACCGGTATCCTCGCCGATCGAGCCGGAAGAGAAACCTGCCGCGGGTGCGATCCCCGATCCGCTCGACGAGCTCGAGGCCGTGCGCTCCGGGTCCCATGGGTTGCGCGGCTGGCCGTAGGGAAACACGTTTGTTCCGCCTTTGCCGCATTCGTGCAGGTTCTCTTTGCCGATGAGTATGGCGCCGGCGGCGTTCAGCCGCTCGACGACGCTGGCGTCGTAGTCGAAGTTGCGGCCGGTGTGCACGCGCGAGCCGAGCGTGGTCTTCACGCCGCGCGTGCAGATCTGGTCCTTCACTCCGTATGGGAGCCCGTGCAACGGTCCGCGCCAGTTTCCCGCAGCGATCTCGCGCTCGGCTTCGCGGGCGCGCACGAGCGCGGATTCGCCGGAAACGGTGATATAGGCGCGAAGCACGCTGTCGTAGCGCCCGATGCGATCGAGACAGGCACGGACGAGCTCGACAGGCGACACACGGCGGGTCCTGATGAGCTCGCTCTGCTCGGATGCGCTTAGGAAATGAAGCTCGGCGTCGCTCGACATGAGGAGAAGTGGGCGCTGCGGCAGGAAGGCGGTGCGTCTGGTGCGGCCGATTCTAACACGCGGCCCTTGGCGCCCTTCTCCCGCACACGCATCGGGTTTAAGATAGTCGTGACGAGAACGGCCGGCAAATTGCGCAACGGTGCACACGCCGCTGGAGGAGGACGATAAGCATGGCATTGCCTCGGGCTGCGCCCATTCCCGGCCGGCGATCGTATGCAACTCGCCGAATCATCCAATCGAAGCACCGGAGCTTTCTGCAATGACCTACGCGCCCTCGTGCAAGTTCTTGCGCCTGCGCAAGGTGGCCGCGCTTGCCGCAGCCGTCGTCACTTTCACCGCAGCACACTCTCACGCTCAATGGAAACCCGATCGCGCGGTCGAAGTCGTGGTCGGCTTCGCGCCGGGTGGCGGCAATGATAAATCCGCGCGCGTGATGCAACGGGTCTGGAAGGACCTCGGCGTCGGGGAAACCATCGTCGTCAGCAAAGTCGGCGGCGGGGGCGCCCTCGCCTATACGTACGTAAGCCAGAAAACGGGCGATGGCCATCATCTCGCGATCGCGCAGGCGGGCCTCAATACGAATCACATCACAGGCCGCAGTCCCCTGCACCACAACGACGTCACGCCGCTCGCTTTCATCGGCAACGAGCCGGTGGGACTGGCGGTGCGCGCCGACTCCCCCTTCAAGACGCTCAAGGACTTCGTCGCCCAGCTCCGGAAAGACCCGCAATCGCTCGCCGTGTCGGTGGGCAGCACGCGCGGTGCCATCAATCACTTCGCGATGGCGCTGCTCGCGAAAGCGGCGGGCACCGATCCGAACAAGCTCAAGATACTCGTCTTCGGCGGCGGCGCGGAATCCGTGACCAATCTGCTCGGCGGCCACATCGACGCGATGAGCCAGGCGATCAACAACGCGATCCCGCACCACAAGGCGGGCAAGATGCGCATCCTCGCGATCAGCCTGCCCACGCGCTCGCCGGACCTGCCGGAGGTACCGACTTTTCGCGAGCAGGGTTTCGATGTCGTGATAGGCGGCTGGACGGCTTTCGTCGGGCCGAAAGCCATGACACCCGCGCAGATCGCCTACTGGGAGCAGATTTTCGCGAAATCGGTCCAGAGCCCGCTGTGGAAGGAGTATCTCCAGTTCAACGCCTGGGAATGGGGCTACAAGAATTCGAAAGACACGATCGCCTATATCAAACAGGACTACGACTTGTCGAAGCGCCTCCTGACCGAGCTCAGGATGGCCAAAGTACCATGATGCAGGCTTCGGTGCCCGGGCGATTGACAGGAGGTGCATGAGCAAAGCGACCGGCTCGCTCGTATGCGCACAAGCCGCCGAGCTGCGCGGTACGAAGATCGATGAGCGGCGCGGCGAGGAAATCGCCGCCGACATCGGACGCATCAACGACGCTGCGGGTGCCGCACGGACCCTGCTCGATTTCAACGATGAGCCGTCGCGCTTCGTCGCCCTGCTGTCCTCACCGGCGGCCGCGCGCCTCCAGCGCAGATGAACGCACTCACGCAGTTGAGTCTCATCGAAGCGGCCGCCGCGATACGCCGCAGGAAGGTCTCCTCGCTCGAGCTCACCCGCGCCTGCGTGGAGCATGCGCGGCGCGTGCAGCCCACGCTCAACTGTTTCATCGCGATCGAGGAAGAGGAGGCCCTCGCCGCCGCGCGCAAGGCCGACCGCGCGTTGAAGCGCGGCGCGCGCGTGGGTCCTCTGCACGGGGTGCCGCTCGCGCACAAGGACATGTACTACCGCGCAGGCAGGATTTCGACGGGTGGATCGAAAATCCTCCGCGACTACCGGCCGACCATCACCGCGACCGTGGTGCGGCGGCTCGAAGCCGCGGGTGCGATCTGGCTGGGCACGCTCAACATGGCCGAGTTCGCAGCCAATCCCACGGGGCACAACGACCACTGGGGGCACTGCCGCAATCCGTGGAATCCCGATCACATCACCGGCGGCTCCTCGAGCGGCTCGGGCTCGGCGGTCGGCGCCCGCGCATGCTACGGCGCGCTCGGCTCGGACACCGGGGGCTCGGTGCGGCTGCCCGCTGCGGCGTGCGGTGTCGTCGGTCTCAAGTCGACCACCGGCCTCGTCAGCCGCTACGGCATCCTGGCGCGCTCGTGGTCGCAGGATACCGTGGGCCCGCTCACACGCACCGCTGCGGACTGTGCGCGCATGACGCGCGTCATCGCAGGCGCCGACCCCGACGATCCGACGTGCTCGAGGCTTCCCGTGCCGAACTACGAGAAGGAGCTCGAAGGCCGCATCAGGGGACTGCGGATCGGCGTTCCCACCAACCACTACTACGACGGCGTCACCGACGAGGTGCAGCGCCTCATGAACGCGAGTCTCGGGGTGTTCCGCGCGCTCGGCGCACGCATCGTGAAGCTCGCGGTGCCCGACCCCGCGCGGCTGGTCCAGCTCTCGAGCGCGATCTCGATCTCCGAGGCCGCGGCGATACACGGCAAGTGGATGCGCGAGCGGCCGCAGGATTACTCCATGTACGTGCGCTCGCGCATCGAGCCGGGCTTCCACGTTCCTGCGACCACTTACATCGAAGCGCTCAATCTGCGCGCCAGGTATCTCGAGGAGTTTCTGCGCACGGTCTACGGCAAGGTCGACCTCGTGCACACGCCGGTGATGGCGATGCCGCCGCCGACGATCGCCGAAACCGAGCCGAAGGCGTCGGGCGATGTGGCCGCGGTCGTTTCCCGCCTCACGCGCAACACGCGGCCGACGAACTACCTCGGATTGCCGGCGCTCTCCGTTCCCGCGGGTTTTTCCAGGACCGGTCTGCCGCTCGCATTCCAGCTCATGGGGCGGCCGTTTTCCGAAGCGCTCCTTTTTCGCGCCGCGCATCTGTATCAGCGCGAAACCGAGTGGCACACGCGCGTTCCGAATCTGTGACCCACGTATCGACCGCCAGGGCGTCGAGGGACCCATGAACGAGTCGCTCGTCAGCGTGCAGGAACTCTCGGTCGAGTTCGTGAGCCGCGAGGCGACGGTGCAGGCGGTGAACGGCGTCAGCTTTACGCTCGCGCGCGGCGAAGTGATGGGCATCCTCGGGGAATCGGGCTCGGGCAAGAGCGTCACGCTGCGCGCGCTCATGCGGCTGCTGCCGCCGCGCAAGGCGCGCCTCGCAGGCCGCATCGAAATCGCAGGTCAGGACGTGATGGCGCTCGGCCGCGCCGGGCTCGCCCGCCTGCGCGGACCGACCGTGGCGATGATTTTCCAGGAGCCGATGACCGCGCTCGACCCGGTCTTCACGATCGGACAGCAGATCGTCGAGGCGATCGTCCAGCACGAGCCGGTGGGCCGGGCCGCGGCGCGCAAGCGCGCCCTCGAGCTCCTCGAGCTCGTGCAGATACCCTCCGCACAGCGCAGGCTCGACGCCTACCCGCACCAGCTTTCCGGCGGCCTGCGCCAGCGCGCGATGATCGCGATCGCCCTCGCCTGCCGGCCCGCGCTGCTGCTCGCTGACGAACCGACCACAGCGCTCGACGCGACGGTGCAGATCCAGGTCCTGCTGCTGCTGCGCACCCTGCAGGAGGAGCTCGGCATGGCGATGATATTCGTGACCCACGACCTCGGCGTGGCGGTGGAGGTCTCCCACAAGCTCGCGGTGATGTACGCGGGCCGCATGGTGGAGAGCGGATCGGTGCACGAAGTCGTGCGCAATCCGCGCCATCCATACACCGAGGGCCTTATGCGCTCGACGGTGCATGAAGTCGCGAAGGGGCAGAGGCTGACGCCGATCACGGGGTCACCGCCCAACCTGGCGGCGCTGCCGCACGGCTGCAGCTTCGCCCCGCGCTGCCGCTATGTCGAAGCCGCCTGCCGCGCCGCCTATCCGCCTGCGCTCGGCCTCGGCTCGCACGCCGGTTACGAGCACGTGACGCGCTGCCTCTACCCGACGCGCGTGGGCGCGGTGGAGAGCGCATGGCAACGATGAAGCCCCTGCATACGCTCACGGCGACCGAAGCCGCCGCGGCCATCGCCGCGGGCACGCTCACGTCCGAAGCGCTGGTTGCCGCGTGCCTCGATCGCCTGGAAGCCCGCGAGCCCGAAATCCAGGCATGGGCGCACCTCGATCCGAAGCTTGCGCTGCAACAGGCGAGGGAACGCGACGCGGCCGCACCGCGCTCGCGGCTGCACGGCATACCGGTCGGCGTAAAGGACGTGATCGACACCGCCGATCTCCCGACCGAATACGGCTCCCCGATCTACAAAGGAAACCGTCCGTGGTGCGACGCTGCGTGCGTGGCACAGGTGCGCGAGCTCGGTGGCGTCATCCTCGGCAAGACCGTCAGCACCGAGTTCGCGACGCGGCATCCCGGGAAAACACGCAATCCGCGCAACACCGCGCACACGCCCGGCGGGTCGTCTTCGGGATCGGCAGCGGCCGTCGCCGACGGCATGGTTCCGATCGCATTCGGCACCCAGACCTCGTCTTCGATCATCCGCCCCGCGGCATTCTGCGGAACGGTCGGCTACAAGCCGAGCTTCAACCTCGTGAACCGCGCCGGGCTCAAATTCCTGTCGGAATCGCTCGACACGCTGGGCGTGCTCACGCGCACGGTGCCCGACGCCGCGATGATCGTGGAAGCGCTCTCGGGCAGCGATCCCGCGCGCTTCGACGCCGTGGGCTCCATCACGCCGCGCATCGGTTTCTGCCGCACGCCCTACTGGAGCCAGGCCGACGCCGCGACGCGTGCCGCGCTCGAAGGTGCGGCGCCCAGGCTTGCGAGAGCGGGCGCGCGCGTGGCCGATGTCGAGCTCGAGGGCGATTTCGCGGCGCTCGCCGATGTGCAGATCCGCATGAGCTCGTACGAGTTCTATCGTGCGCTCACGTTCGAGCGCACGCGTTTCCCCGAGCTCATCTCGGAGAGCCTCACCGCGCGCATCCGCGCCGGCTCGCAGGTGACGCGGGCGCAGTACGAGCAGACGCACGACACCGCGCACCGGTGCCGCGCGCGTCTCGACGATATCTATCGCGAGCACGATGTCCTCATTTCGCCGAGCGCGATGGGCGAAGCGCCGCGCGGGCTCACGTCGACGGGGGATCCGCTTTTCGGGCTCACGTGGACACTCATGCACGGGCCGGCGATTACGCTGCCGGTATTCACCGGGCCCAACGGGTTGCCCATCGGTTTACAGGTGAGCGGTCCGCGCGGGTCCGATGCACGAACGCTGGTGGCGGCGGAATGGATCCGCCGCACGCTGGATGCTTAAGGTTTTTTGCCGACCGCTGTCCTTGACGAGGAGATCCGAGATGAAACACTTCAAGCTGAAACCACTGGTATGCATGCTGGCCATCGCCGGACTCGCCCTCACCGGCTCCGCGCTCGCGCAGAAGAAGCCACTGCGGATCGGCATGACGCTCTCGGACATACCCACCACCAGCGGCCAGCCAAACGGCGGTTTCGAAGGCTACCGCATGATGGGTTACACGCTGTACGACGCCCTCATCAACTGGAAGCTCGACGACGCCAAGGGCCCGTCGACGCTGGTGCCGGGGCTCGCGACCGAATGGAACATCGATCCCAAAGACAATACCAAGTGGATCTTCAAGCTGCGCAAAGGCGTCAAGTTCCACGACGGCTCGGAGTTCAACGCCGACGCGGTCGTCTGGAACCTGGACAAGCTCTTCAAGAAAGACTCGCCGCAGCACGACGCGCGCCAGACGGCGCAAGCGGCCGGACGCATACTGTCGCTGAAATCCTGGCGCAAGATCGACGCTTACACGGTCGAGCTCACCACCCACGCGGCCGACTCGACCTTCCCCTACCAGACCACCTATGTGTTTTATTCGAGCCCGGCGCAATACGAAAAGCTCGGACGCGACTGGAACAAGTTCTCCGCGCAACCCTCGGGCACGGGTCCTTTCCGGCTCGAGAAGCTCGTGCCCCGCGAGCGCGCCGAGCTGGTCCGCAACTCGAGCTACTGGGATGCGAAGCGCGTCCCGAAATCGGAGCGTGTCGTCCTGCTGCCGATACCGGAGCCCACCACGCGCGCCTCGGCGCTCCTCTCGGGCCAGGTCGATTTCATCGAAGCGCCGCCGCCCGATTTCGTCCCGCGGCTGAAACAGAAGGGCTTCCAGATCTCGTCGAACGTCTATCCCCACATGTGGCCGTACTTCATGAGCTTCAAGGAAGGCCAGGCGTGGCGCGACGTGCGGGTGCGCAAGGCGGTCAACCTCGCAATCGACAGGAACGGCATCGTAAAGCTCCTCGGCGGCTACGCGCAGCCCGCGGTCGGCGCGCTGGACAGTTCCAGCCCGTGGTTCGGCAAGCCCAGTTTCCACATCAAGCACGACCCCGCGGCCGCCCGCAAGCTTCTGGCCGAAGCGGGTTACTCCGCTTCCAAACCGCTCACCCTCAAGGTGCTGGTCGCGCCGTCGGGCTCGGGTCAGATGCTGCCCAAGCCCATGAACGAATACATACAGCAGAACCTGAAGCAGGTCGGCGTGAACCTCGAGCTCGTCACCGTCGACTGGGAGCAGGTGCGCAACTGCCGCCGCGCCGGAGCCGGCGCGCCGATCTGCCAGGGCACCGACGGCATCAACAATTCCTCGGCCACCGTCGACCCGTTCAGCGCGTTCGGGCGCATTTACAGCAGCAAGGCGATTCCGCCCAAAGGCTTCAACTACATGAACTATTCCGACCCCAAAGTGGACGCGATGGTCGACCAGGCCGCGACCACGTTCGACGAGAAGAAGCGCGATCAGATTCTCGGGCAGCTCCATGCCTATCTCGTCGACAACGCGGTCGACGTGTGGGTCGTGCACGACACCGGGCCGCGCGCCTACTCGAGCAAGGTTCGCGGCTGGGTGCAGGCGAAGCACTGGTTCCAGGACCTGGCGCCGGTGTATGTCGTCGACTGAGTAAAAATGCGTGACCAGTGACCAGTGACCGGAAAAGGCTCTAAGGGCGTGACTGGTGACTGGTGACGGGTCCACCCGCTTACGGCGCTTCCGTGGTTTTTCCGGTCACTGGTCACCGGTCACTGGTCACGCCGTGAAACCTCTGGTCACGCCGTTAAGAACATGCTCAAGTACCTAATCCGCCGCATCCTCTACACGATACCGATCGCGCTCGGCGTATCGGTGGTCGTGTTCGCGCTGGTGCACCTCGCGCCGGGCGATCCGCTTTCGGCCGTCATGGGCGAAGTGGATCAGGCGATGCTGGCGGAGATGCGCGCTTCCTTCGGCTACGACAAGCCGCTGCCGATCCAGTACCTGATATGGCTCGGCAATACGGTCACCGGCAACATGGGTTATTCGCTGCGCAACGGCGCGCCGATTTTCCCGATGCTGATGTCGGCGGCGTTCAATACGATGGCGATCGGCGTCGCGGCTGCGGTTCTCGGCTTCGTCCTCGGCCTCGCCGCGGGCATGCTCGCCGGCTACAAACACGGCACGTGGCTCGACAATGTCGTGTCGTCGACCGCGATCGCCGGCGTGTCGATGCCGCACTACTGGCTGGCGATCATCCTCGTCATCATTTTCTCGGTGCACCTGGGATGGCTGCCTTCGGTCGGCGCCGGCGCGGCGGAGTCTTTCTGGAGCTGGGAAGCGTGGCGGCACATGGTGCTGCCGGCAGTCGCCCTCGCAGCGATCCCCGGCGCGGTCGTGGCGCGCACCGCGCGCGCCTCGGTGATGGAAATCCTCAGCATGGAGTTCGTCGAAGCGCTGCGCGCCCGCGGGCTCTCCGAGCGCCGCATACTGGTGCACGTCGCGCGCAACGCGCTGCCGACGGTGCTCGCGGTGATGGGGCTCCAGTTCGCGAATCTGCTCGGGGGATCGATACTCGTCGAGACCGTGTTCACCTGGCCCGGAACGGGCTACCTGCTCAACCTTGCGATCTTCGACCGCGACATGCCCGTGCTCCAGGGCACGCTGATGCTGCTCGCAATGTTTTTCGTGTTCACGAACCTCGTCGTGGACATCCTGCAGGCGTGGGCCGATCCGAGGATCAACAGTTCATGAAAAGCACAACGGCTGACGCGATCAAGTCGGTCGATCGTGGCGCGGTGACGCTCGCCTACGACACCGCCGCCGGCGAGCGCGCGGAGCTCGACGTCCCCGTCGGTCCCGGCGCGCAGCGGACCTACTGGCAGAGCG
>CAZULX010000039.1:0-2711 GCA_964621335.1 uncultured Streptomycetaceae bacterium | reverse complement strand
TCCGACAAGGCGATGCGCGCGGGCGGCTGGCAGGAGAGCGTCATCACCGAGGCCCTTTCGGGCAAGACGCTGGGCGTCCTCGGTCTCGGGCGCCTCGGAAAATACGTCGCGCGCTACGGCCAGGCTTTCGGCATGAGCGTCGTCGCATGGAGCCCGCACTTGACCGACGAGCGCGCGGCCGAAGTCTCGGTGCGCCGCGTCTCGAAGGAAGCGCTCTTCGCGGAGTCGGACGTGATATCGGTGCACCTCGTCTCCAATGCGGCGACGAGAGGCATCGTCGGCGCGGCGGAGATCGCCGCGATGAAACCGACGGCTTACATCGTCAACACGTCGCGCGGTCCGCTGATCGACGAGGAGGCGCTCATCGGTGCGTTGCAGGCGCGGCGCATCGCCGGAGCCGGACTGGATGTGTTCTGGACCGAGCCGCTGCCGAAGGATCACGTGGTGCGGCGCCTCGATAACGTGGTGCTGACGCCGCACCTCGGTTACGTCGTGGACGAGAATCTGCAGCGGTTCTACGGCAATGCGTTGAAGAACATCAAGGCGTGGGCTGCCGGAGAGCCGCTGACGCCGATGGGGGGCTGAGGGCGCGGCCCCATCCGATTCTCGACCCACAGGGAGGACACATGGAAACCCGGCTGGAATGCGTGCCGCGCGAGGAAGCGCAGCGTATCGGCGCCGAGATGGGAATTTCCGAAGCGCAGGCGGGGCGCGGCGCTTTCCGGATGCTGGCGCACCATCCCGATCTGGTGCGCCACGTCTATGGTCTGCTGACCATGCTCTCTTCGCGCAACAAGCTTCCCACGCGGCTGCGCGAGCTCGTCATCATGCGGCTCGCGTGGGTGACGGGTGCGGAATACGCATGGTTTCAGCATTACCGGATCGCCACGGCGGCCGGCATCACGCCGGAGGAGATCGTCGCGGTTCGCGACTGGCGAAAATCGGATCTCTTCGGCCCTGCCGAGCGCGCGGTGCTCGCGGCCGCGGACGACACGCGCGAGCGCGGCAGCATCTCCGATGCGGTGTGGGCCGAATGCGAGCGGCAATTGAAGGAACCCGCGATTCTGGTCGAGATGGTCGTCGCGATCGGAAACTGGACGATGTTCTCCCAGCTCCTGAAATCGTTGCGGGTGCCCCTGGAAGAAGGCGCCATGCCGTGGCCGCCGGACGCACGGGCGCCCGCGCCGGCCGATTGAGTCCGCGCGAGGCCGGTGCGAGCGTGTATAACGGGTGCTCGTAAGCGGGAGTGATCATGGACACAGAGACGATCAAGGTACGCGTCAGCGAAACCGGCCAGACGATGGACGTCGTCGTGCTGAACAAGCGCCCCGAGGTGATACAGGTGGTGCTCGGCTCAGGGATCCACAGCGTCAAGTGCGAGCTCACGCCGACGCGCACGCGCAGCGCTTACGCCGGCACGATCATGGGCCGCGAGATCGTCTACGAGCGCACGCCCGAGCAGGTCAAGGCCGACATCGACCGGGTCAATCCGAGGCTGCGCGAATACCGGCGTTAAGGAAGAATGATGAGATACCTGATACCCGTCGTGACGATACTCCTCGCCGCGCCCGGACTCGCTACAGCGCAGCCGTTTCCTTCCAAGCCGATACGCATCGTCACCGCGGCGGGACCGGGCGGCGGCGTCGACACCACGTCGCGCATCATCGCGCAGAATCTGCAAGACGCGCTCGGACAGCCGGGCGTGGTCGAGAATCGCCCGGGGGCGGGCGGAGCGCTCGGCGGCGAGATCGTCGCGCGGGCGCCGGCGGACGGGCACACGCTGCTCACGATTTCGATCAGTCACTCGGTCCTTCCGAGCTCGCACAAGAATCTTTCATACAGTCCGGAGAACGATCTCGCGGCCGTGACGGTTATGGTGAACGCGCCCAACATCCTCGTCGCCCATCCGTCGCTCCCGGTGAAATCGATCAAGGAGCTGATCGCTTACGCGAAGCAGCGGCCCGGCGAGATCGACTACGCGTCATCGGGCAGCGCGAGCCCCTCGCACCTCGCGACCGAGAACCTGGCGCTGCTCGCGAAGATCAAGCTCACGCACGTTCCCTACAAAGGCACCGGTCCCGGCATGACCGACGTGATCGCAGGCCGCGTCTCGCTCATGTTCGCGAGCATCATCTCCACGCGGCACCACGTCGAAGCCGGCAAGCTGAGGGTGCTCGCCACCGCGGGGGCGAAGCGGGCTGCGGCCGCGCCGCAGGTTCCGACGATCGCCGAAAGCGTGCCGGGCTATGCGGTCGACGTGTGGTACGCGATGTTCGCGCCCAGGGCGACGCCGCGCCCCGTGATGGAACGGCTCAACGCAGCGGTCACGAAGATCCTGCACGCGCCCGACGTGACGAAGAAGCTCGCGAGCATCGGCCTCGAGCCCGTCGGCCAGGGGCTCGCCGAAAGCGACGCGTACGTGAAGTCGGAGATCCGCAAGTGGGCGGGCGTGGTGAAAGCGGCGGGCATCAGCGCGAATTAGTGCGTCATGATCCGCAGCCCGCACGCCCTCGATTTCTCGCAGGCCCGCGCGCGTTTCAGTTCCGGCGACGACAATCCCCGCGATTACCTCGAGCGCTGCATCGCCGCGATCTCGGCGCGTGAGGCCGAAGTTCACGCGTGGGTGACGCTGGGGCTCGACGGCGCGCGGCGGGCCGCCGAGGCTTCGGCGCAGCGCTATCGGAGCGGCAAGCCGCTCTCCGCGGTCGACG
>CAZULX010000038.1:0-3452 GCA_964621335.1 uncultured Streptomycetaceae bacterium | reverse complement strand
ACGTGCAGAAGGAGAAGTTCGAGCACAGCGTCCACGGCAAGCGCGAATGCGTCGAATGCCACAAGGACATCACCGCGGTTCCCCACCAGAAAGCGGTTCGCAAGGTGAGCTGCGTCAGCTGCCACGAGCAGTTATGGGAGGCTGCGCAGCGCGAAGGCAAGACGGCGGAGAACGCCCGGCTCGGCATGGTCGTAGACCAGATCGCAGGCCATCTGAAGTCGGTCCACGCGCGGCCCAACCGCGAGGACCAGTCCTATACCAACGCGACGTGTTACGACTGCCACGAGCCGCACTACGTCTATCCGCGCGGGAGCTCCGGCCGCGCCGAATGGCGGCTCAACCTGCCCAACACCTGCGGCAAGTGCCACACTCAGGCGCTGCACGAATACCTGCAATCGGTGCACGCGGACGAAGCGGTCTGGAAGCGCAATCCGAAGGCGGCGGTATGCTCGGACTGTCACACCGGGCACGACATACAGTCCACGCAAAACACCTCGACGCAGCTCGGAATCATCGAGAAATGCGGCGCCTGTCACAAGGAGAACTACCGCAGCTATACCGACACCTACCACGGCCAGGTCACCACGCTGGGCTATGGCTACACCGCGAAATGCTTCGACTGCCATGCGAACCACACCATCCAGCGCGTGAGCGACCCCAGATCCAAGGTGCATCCGACCAACCGGCTCGCGACGTGCCAGGAATGTCACGCGACCGCGACCGCCGGTTTTCTCACATTCCAGCCGCACGCGAACACGCACGATTTCAGTCGCTACCCCGCGATGTGGATCACTTCCAAGTTCATGATCGCGCTCCTGGTGGGTGTGTTCCTCTTCTTCTGGACCCACTCGGCGCTGTGGTTCTATCGCGAGTACAAGGACCGAGCCGAAGGCAAGAGCCGGCCGCACGTCGCGACCGCCGAGCTGCCGCCGGGGCTCCAGGGCAAGCACGTCAGGCGCTTCCAGTGGGGATGGCGGATCGCCCACCTCTTCTTCGCAGTGAGCGTGATGACGCTCGTCCTCACCGGCATGGCGGTGTTCTACTCCCACACCGACTGGGCGAAAGCCATCATGGCCGCGCTCGGCGGGCCTCGCGCCGCGGGGCTCATCCATCGCGTCGCCGCCGTCACCATGCTGGGGATATTCTTCCTGCACCTCGTGGTGGTGCTCGTTCGCGTCTTGCGAGCGGGCAAGTCGTTCACGTGGTTCGGTCCGACCTCGTTCGTGCCGCGCTGGAAGGATCTCGCGGACGCGACCGCGATGTTCAAATGGTTTTTCGGCAAAGGCCCGCGGCCGGTGTTCGACCGCTGGACGTACTGGGAGAAGTTCGATTACTGGGCGGTCTTCTGGGGCATGATGATCATCGGCGGCAGCGGATTCATGCTGTGGTTCCCGAGCGCCGTCGCCACGGTGCTGCCGGGGTGGGTGTTCAACGTCGCCGCCCTGATCCACGGCGAAGAAGCGTTCCTCGCGGCCGTGTTCCTCTTCACGGTGCACTTCTTCAACAACCACTTCAGGCCCGACAAGTATCCGCCGCCCGACGTGGTGATGTTCACGGGCTCGGTGCCGCTCGAGGAATTCAAGCGCGAGCACACGCTCGAGTACCAGCGCATGCTCGACACCGGCGAGCTTCAGAAGTATCTCGTCGACGCGCCGTCGCGCCCGATGACCCTGGGATCGCGCATCCTGGGCTTCGTGCTGATCGGAATCGGGCTTACGCTGCTCGTGCTCGTCGTGATCGGGTTCGTGGGGTCGCTGCGAGGGATCTATTGACGCTTCGGTAAATGAGTGACACTGGGTTCGATCTTTCCCCCGCGTGCCCGGTTGCGCTCTACGGTTTGCGCCTGCCGGCCACGGGCAGCTTGCGCGCTTCGGCGGGTTTTTCGGGGCCCCACACGCGGCTGTAATACGTATCGGCGAGATGCAAGGCCGCAACCGGATTGTGCCCGAGCACGCGGTCTTTGGTCACCAGCACCGTGGTCAGCCCTGTCGCATGCTTGAAGAACAGGCTGTCATGGCCGACGCACAGCCCCATGACGATGTTCAGCTCGCAGCCGTGCGCAGCGAGCAGCTCGGCCTGACAGATCGGATTGCACAGCGATTCGAACTGGCCGGGCCGGACTTTATCCTTATCCGCGATTCCGAGCTCTTCCTTGGGTATGCTGCCGGTCTTGCACGCGACCGATACCACCTCGAAGCCGTGACTTTCGAGTATGCCCGAGAGCACGTGTGCGTGATCGACGAAGCTGATGCAGTTCGCGATGCCGATCCTGCGGTAACCCATACGCTTCGCGAACTGCACGATTTCTTCGACGCGCGTCCACTTGCCGTAGCCTTGCGATTCCACGACCGCGGACTCCTGCGACACCTTGCGCGTCTCCGGCTCGTCGTAGCATTTGCGCGCGCTCGCCTGCACTTCGGGATCGACTTTTGTCGGGCAAAAACCGGGGCCGCGTTCCGCGCTCTCGCCTTGCCGGCACGCCCGTACCGTCGGCGGACAGTATGCACACGCTGGATCTTCGTACTTCATGGCTGGGACCTCTCTGTGTGGACACTTGTGATACCGGACGATCGTTCCGCCTCTGCGAGCAGCGCCCGCAAGTGCTCAAGATTCACGGGCTTCGTCAGGTAATGCCGGATCCCGGCTTGCTGAACCTTTCCTTCCTCCGACCGGCGGCTGTATCCGGTCACTGCAATAAGCACGATGTCGCGGGACGCCGGTTCGGCTTTCAGGCGGCGCGCCACTTCGTACCCGTCGACACCCGGCATGTTGAGGTCCAGCAGCACCGCGTCCGGGGGATCCTGGATGGCCGCCTTGATCGCCGCTACGCCGCCATGCACGACCCGCACGGCATGGCCGTCGAATCGGAGCAGGAGGGCGAGGCTCTCGGCGGCATCCTCGTTGTCGTCGACGACCAGGAGACGCAGCGCGCGGGTAGGTGCGATCGTCGCCTCGTGCGCTCGCTGCAGTTCCGGACCGTCAGCCAGGGGCAGCTTCACCTCGAAGACGCTGCCGCGCTGCCCGCTTGCGCTGTGAACGCTCACCTCACCGCCGTGCTTTTCCACCAGCCGCTTCACGATATGCAGGCCGATGCCGAGTCCGCCGGCCGCGCGAACGCCGCCGAGGTCGCCCTGCGTGAAAAGGTCGAACACGTGCGGCAGCAGGTCCGGTGGAATGCCTTTGCCGGTGTCCGACACGCGCAGCACGGCGCGGCGCCCGTCCCGCGACAGGGATACGGCGACTGCGCCGCCCGGTTCGGTGTATTTCGCAGCGTTGTCGAGGAGGTTGCCGAGGATCTGCGCAAGACGCGCTTCGTCGCCGTCCATCCAGAGCGCCTCCTGCGGCAGCGCTACGGAGAGGACGTGCCCGCGCCGGTCCATCGCCGCCTGCGCAGCGCGCGCCGCCTGTTCGACGATCTGTCGCAGGTCGAGGCGCTCCTTGCGCAACACGAT
>CAZULX010000037.1:0-4778 GCA_964621335.1 uncultured Streptomycetaceae bacterium | reverse complement strand
CTGCTGCGTTCCGGCTCCGTCGCGCGCACTTTGTCGAGATCGAGACGCGGCTCGACTCGCTGCGGCGCGGGCGCCGGTGTGTCATCCCGCTCGGGCGCCGGCGCCGGCTTGGCCGCGCGCAACGGCTCGGCGCGCGCCGCGGCTACCCGCGGCTTCCTCGCGTGCGGCGCTTTCGCCTCGCCCAATGCGGCTCCGCAGTTGAAACAGAACTTTGCGCCGTCGGGCGCCTGCGTCTCGCATTGCGCGCAGACCACCATCGCATCCACCCGCCTTCCGCAGGCGGCGCAGTAGCGCGCCCCGTCGGGCAGGCGTTCGCCGCATTCAGCGCACTGCATGCGCAGGCTCCCCCGTGTCGTCGCCGCGTTCGGCTTTCTGCGGCAGGTCTATGGGCAACCTTCCGGAGCGCAGGTGCAGGTCGCGCTGCGGGAAGGGTATCTCGAGGCCGCGCCGGGTGAGCTCTTCTTCGAGCGCCCACAGCAACCTTGCGTTGGTGCCGCCCGGCCGAGCGATCGCGTCGGGGCCCACCCACACCAGAAGCTCGAAATCGAGACTGCTTTCGCCGAAATTGACGAGCCTCACGTCGGCCGGATGCCGCTCGTCGGTGAGGAGCCCGGCGACCGACTTCGAGGCGGCGAGCCCCGCCTCGCGCACGAGATTCTTGTCGGACCCGTAGGCGACGCCGAAAGGTACCCGGATGCGGCGGCTGCGCTCTCCGAAAGTCCAGTTGGTCACGCGGGCGTTGATGAACTCCGAATTGGGTACCAGGATGTCCACCGAATCGTTGGTCGTGATGCGGGTATAGCGCATCGCGATCTCCACGACGGTCCCCCTAACGCCGGACTGGAGATCGACGAAATCACCGATCTTCAGCGTTTTCTCCACCAGGATGATGATCCCGGAAATGAAGTTGCTGAATATGTTCTGGAGGCCGAAACCGATGCCCACGCCGATCGCCCCGCCGAGGAAAGCGAGGCTCGCCAGATCGAAGCCGAGATAGCTGAGTCCCAGCAGGGTGCCGGTGATCCACACCACGTAGCGCACGAGCCGCGTATAGGCGTAGACCGTCGAGCTCGTCTCGTGGGAACGGCCGTGCAGCGCCACGCGCCGCAGGGTGCGCTCGACCAGGGCGGAGAACCACCATACGAAAAGCAGTATGAAAATGAGCCCGCTCACGCTCCCCAGCGTGATGTCGGTATCGCCTATGCTCATCCACGGCGTGGAAATCCACGCATAGACGGTCGACCAGTCCCAGTCCATCCCCGAGGCTCCCGTTGATCTGGAGGTGCCGGGCAAGGAACATGCCCCCAAGGCCTCTGGACCGAACTTTCGACCTTTTACGCGCTCTTAATCCCTGGACCCGCGGGCCGGGTAAAATCGGCCGGTTCCGAAGACCTGCTCAGGCTGGGCAGGTCTTTTCTGTTTAGCCATCAGGAAAAAACGACCCCGGCATGAGCGTCACCCACGAAGCCGCGCGCAGACGGACTTTCGCGATCATCTCGCACCCGGACGCGGGCAAGACGACGCTCACGGAAAAGCTGCTGCTCTTCGCGGGCGCGATCCACATCGCGGGCAGCGTGAAAGCGCGCAAAGCCTCGCGCCACGCCACCTCCGACTGGATGGAAATCGAGAAGCAGCGCGGGATTTCGGTCGCGAGCTCGGTCATGCAGATGGAGTATCGGGACTGCGTCATCAACCTGCTCGATACGCCCGGCCACAAGGATTTCTCCGAAGACACCTATCGCGTGCTGACGGCGGTCGACGCCGCGCTGATGGTGATCGACGCCGCGAACGGCGTCGAGGCGCAGACGCTGCGGCTGCTCGAAGTGTGCCGCTCCCGCAACACCCCGATCATCACGTTCATCAACAAGATGGACCGCGAGGTGCGCGAGCCGCTCGAGCTCCTCGACGAGATCGAGCGCGCGCTGGAAATGCCCGCGGTGCCTTTCACCTGGCCCGTGGGCATGGGTAAGCGCTTCGGCGGCGTTTTCGACATCCGGCAGGACCGGATGCGCGTTTTCCATCCCGGCGAGGACCGCAGGCACGACGACGACGAAGTGATCGAAGGCATCGCCAACCCCGCCAACCTCGAGCGTTTCGGCGCGGCGTTCGAGCAGGCGAGAAACGAGATCGAGCTCGTCACGGGCGCCTCTCCCGAGTTCGACCGCGAGGAGTTCCTGGCGGGGCGGCAGACCCCGGTTTTCTTCGGCTCGGCGATCAACAACTTCGGGGTGCGCGAGACGCTCGACGCGCTCATCGATCTCGCGCCGCCGCCGGGCCCCAAGGAGGCGATGCAGCGCATCGTCGAGCCGGACGAAGAGCGCTTCACCGGAGTCGTTTTCAAGATCCAGGCGAACATGGACCCGGCGCACCGCGACCGCGTGGCTTTCGTGCGCGTGTGCTCGGGGCGCTTTCTTCGCGGGATGAACCTCAAGGTGAGCCGCACCGGCAAGGATCTGCGGACGAACAACGTCGTCTCGTTCCTTTCGCAGCGGCGCGATCTCCTCGACGAAGCGTATCCCGGAGACGTGATCGGCATCCCCAACCACGGCGTGCTCCAGCTCGGCGACACGCTGACCGAAGGCGAGAAGCTTCAGTTCACCGGGCTGCCTTTTTTCGCGCCGGAGATCTTCTACGTGGTCGAGCTCGTCGACCCGATCAGGAGTAAGCAATTGCGCACCGGGCTCGCGCAGCTCGGCGAAGAAGGCGCGATACAGGTTTTCCGTCCGCACCTCGGCGGCTCGCTCCTGCTCGGCGCGGTCGGCCAGCTCCAGGTCGAAGTCGTCGCGCACCGGCTCAAGTACGAATACGGGGTGGACGCGCGCCTGGCGCCGGCCCGCTACAAATACGCGCGCTGGATCACGTGCGAAGACGAGCGCGAGCTGAAGCGCTTCATCGAATCGAACGCGCACCGCGTCGCTTATGACGTGGTGGAAGCGCCGACTTTCCTCGCGGCGCACGCGCCGGAGCTCACCGCGGCGCAGGAGCAGTGGCCCAAAGTGCGCTTCCACGCCCTGCGCGAGCACGCGGGCCTGGTGTTCCAGACCGCATAAGGCCGCGATGCCCACCGAAGCACAGCTCATCAACAAGACGTTGCGCGAGACCTTCGGTTACACACGCCTGCGCGCGGGGCAGGGTGAAGTGATCGCGAGCGTGCTCAAGCACCAGGACACGCTGGCCGTGATGCCGACCGGCGCGGGCAAGTCGCTGTGTTACCAGATTCCGGCGCTGCACCTGCCCGGAACCACCGTGGTGGTCTCGCCGCTGCTTTCGCTCATGCGCGACCAGGTGGAGAAGCTCGCGCAAGCCGGGGTCTCGGCGGTGGAAGTCAACAGCACGCTGAACGCGCGCGAAGCGAAAGCAGTGCTGAAAGGGATCGCGGCGCGCAAATTCGAGGTCGTCTTCACGACACCCGAGCGCCTGTCCGATCCCGCTTTCCTGAAGACGCTGCAGGAGACGCACATCGATCTTTTCGTGATCGACGAAGCGCATTGCATTTCGCACTGGGGGCACGACTTCAGGCCCGCATTCCTCGAGATCGCGCACGCGCTCAAGGCGCTGGGCGATCTGCCGGTGCTCGCGCTCACGGCGACCGCGACCTCCGCGGTCATCGAAGACATCGGCAAGCAGCTCGAGCGCAAGCTCGCCGTCATCAATACCGGGATTTACCGCGCCAACCTGCAGTTCCGCGTGGTGCACGCGACGAACGACAACGAAAAGATCGCGCACGTGCTGAGGCTCGCGAAAGTGCTGGACGGCAGCGGCATCATCTACACGGCGACGATCAGGAATGCCGAAGCGGTGTACGAGGCGCTGCGCGATGCGGGCGAATCCGTCGGCCTGTATCACGGACGGCTGCGTGCGAAGGAGCGCACCACGAGCCAGGACGACTTCATGGCCGGGCGCTGCCGCATCATGGTCGCGACCAACGCTTTCGGGCTCGGCATCGACAAGCCGGACATCCGCTTCGTCGTGCACTACCAGATCCCCGGCACGCTCGAAGCGTATTACCAGGAATCGGGACGCGCCGGCCGCGACGGCGAGCGTGCGCGCTCGATCCTGCTCTACGACACGCGCGATAAGCGCGTGCAGCAGTTTTTCCTCGGCGGCCGCTACCCTGACGCCGACGACGTCGTGCAGGCGTATGAAACGCTCGACAAGGTGCAATCGGAGAGCGGGCCGGCGACGTGGCAGCAACTCCAGGACGAGACTTCGGGCATGGCCGGGAACAAGCTCAAGGTCGCGCTGAAGCTCCTGAAAGACGCCGGCTACGCGAAGCAGGACCGCGCGCTGCGCTATCGCCTGCTCGATACCGGAGTCGATACGCAGACGCTCTCGAAGCTCGCCGACGAGTACGGGCGCAAGACCGAAAGCGACAGGCAGAAGCTCGAGCGCATGATTTTTTACGCGCAGACCGCTTTTTGCCGCTGGAAAGTGCTGCTCGAATATTTCGAGGAAGCGGAAGACTTCGACCGCTGTGGCACGTGCGACAACTGCACCCGGCCGCCCGGAGGCCGGGTCGACCGCGTGAAATCGACGCGCCCGCGGTGGGCGCGCAGGCTCGCCGCTTCCGCGCCGCTCTTTAACGCCGGCGATCACGTGCGCGTGCCGCGATACGGCAAAGGCCGCGTCGAATCGTCTTCCTCGGAGCAGGTGGAGATCGTCTTCCCCGACGGCCGGAAGCGGCAGTTCCTGAGCGCCTACGTCGAGCGAGCCTGATATGGTTTAATCGGCGCTCTCTGTCGACGAGCCAAGAGGACTAGCGATGCCCTATGCCATAA
>CAZULX010000036.1:0-3729 GCA_964621335.1 uncultured Streptomycetaceae bacterium | reverse complement strand
CAGGTAGTGGGCGATTCCCGCCATCTCGCTGTGACGCCCGAGCACGATGACGAAATCGGGCCGCGTCTTCGCGAGCATCTCGGGATAGTCGGTGTAGCTCGGAGGCCCACCCAGCGCGTCCGCGCGGCTCGCCGCCATCGCAGCGTCGGGATCCTGGACGCCGACGAGCTCGACGTCCGGCATCGTCACGAGAGTCTTCAGGTAAGCCGCGTCGTACAAAGAATGCCAGTGACCGACGCCGACCGCGGCGATACGCGTGGGCATTCGTCGCGGTCTTTCCACTATTTCGAAAGGCCGAGCTCGTCGGCCACCGCCCGCTCTATGACGGTGCCCTTGAAGAAGCCCGGATTGTTGCGCGTGTGCAGTCGCGCCGCGTTGGTGAACGTGAACTCGCGGAAATCCTGGTTCGTCACGTAGCCTTTCTCCACCATTTCGAACGCTTCCGGAATCACGTCGCTGAAATCGGGAACGTCGAAATGCGTGAAGTCGGAGCTGAAGACCGGCCGCAGCCGCACGCCCATGCGCGGATCGAAAGCCCACATCGTCGCGCGGTCGTCGGCCTCGCAGCCGAAGTAGAAGTTGTCCGAGAACACCGCGCGCACGTCCTCTTTCGACTCGATGCCCGCGGCTTCGAAATCGTCCACCACGTGCTCGGGCCGGCCGAGCTCTTCCAGGCTGCACGCGGGGCGGAAGGCGTCGAGGTTCCCCATGATCGCCTCCGCACTACCTTTGAGTCTGCCATCGCCGTAGCGGTCGATCAACTCGCGCAGCTCGCCGAGGTCGGTCGCGGCCGGGTACTGGAGGCCGGCGCGGCGGCGCTTCTCCCAGTGCTCGATCAGATCGGCGCACATCTGGCACGCCCAGCTCACGCCGCCTTCCATGAATCCGAAGTTGAGACTCGGGTAGCGCCGCGCGACACCGCCCAGAAAAACGCTTTTCGCAAACGCGTGGTTCGATTCGGCGAAGTGCCCGACGTGGTTGAAAGTGAAGTTGCTGGTGGAGGCGCGATCGGGCCAGCGCGAGCTCCCCGAATGCTGGGTCACCGCGACGCCGAGATCGACGCAGCGCTGCCAGAACGGGTCGTAGTCGTACGGGCTGTCGAGGCCGATCGTGTCGACGTACCAGGCCGCGTTCTGCGGATCGGCGCCTTCGGCCGCGCCGGGAATGACGCGCTCGGGGTTGCCGCGCAGCATGATCGCTTTGTAACCGCGCTGCCCCACGACGTATTCGAGCTCCTCGATCGCCGCTTCGGGCGTGCGGGCGGGGATGGTGGCGACGGGGGCAAATCTCCCGGCGAACGGCGCGAACATGTCCGCCGTCATCATGTTGTAGGCGCGCGCCGCCGCCCGGCTCAGCTCGTCGTCTGCGATCGCGTTGATGGTGAGGCCGAAGCTCGGATAGATCACCGCGAAATCGATGCCGAGCTCGGGCAGGCGCTCGTTCAAAAGCGCCGGCAGCAGCGCGGTCGCCTTGTCGAGCGTATTGCTGGTGACGCCCCACCAGATGCTGCGGCGCAATCGATGGTGCTCGCGCTCCGCGGGCGTGGCCCGGTACCACGCGTCGTTGCGGCGCCACATCGCCTGCATCCGGTCGACGGCTGCGGGACCGCCGACTTCGGCGAGATACTCGAGGAACACCGGAATCGGCTCCATCCAGTGCCCGTCGCCGTCGATGACCGGATGCTTGAGATCCGCGCGGATGTCCGCCGCTCGATGCGCCATGGTCTTCTCCCTGACTTATTGCGTGCGAGTCTTCCATGGATCATGCTCCCGCCACCCGGGGCCGGCAACCGGGGGCCGCATGTTCGCCGCCGCCAGCGCCGGGGTTACACTGCCGGACCACGCATCGAAAGGGAGACCGCCATGATCGACATGCACGCCCACTGGAGACCCGCCGAAGTGATCGATGCGCTGCGCGAGCGCACCCGCGAGCCGCGCATCGTGCGCAACGCCGACGGCGCCGAGGTGCTGAAAACGCGCGTCGGCGAGGAACCGCTCGCCGAAGCGTTCGACAACGCCGAAGACTACCTCGCGCGTATGGACCGGCAGGGCGTGAGCGTGAGCGTCCTGTCCCTCCTCGGCTCGTTCTGCTGGATCGAGGCGCAGCCGCTCGAAGTGTCAGTACCGCTATGCCGAGCGGTCAACGACAGCCTTTCGGGAATCTGCCGCAAGCACCCGGGCCGCTTCGCAGCTTTTGCCGCGCTGCCGCTCGTCAATATTTCAGCCGCCGCCGCGGAGCTCGAGCGGGCGCTCGGTCTACCGGGCTTCGTCGGCACGCAAGTGCCGGCGAACAGCTTCCTCACGGAGAAAGACGCGGAAGCGATGCGTCCGCTGCTCGAAATCGCGAATCGCCGCCGCGCGCTCGTCTTCATCCACTACGGTCCGCGGCCGGGCGACGCTTTCCCGCGGGTTGCGAAGGAGACCGATAACGCGCGCCGCCGCAACGGCACGCTCGACATGCAGGCGAACCTGTCATCGGTAATGGTGACGCTGTGCCTCACCGACTACCTCGCGCCCTACCCCGACGCGCTCGTTCACGTGCACAACCTCGGCGGCAATATTCCGTACGAAGTCGAGCGCATGGATCACCGCTCGATGACCGATTCGTCGCACGAGGAGCTGCCTTCGCTGCGCTTCCGGCGCTCGAAGGTGTACGTGGATTGCAACTCTTTCGGCCCGCGCGCGATCGAGGCCGGAGTGCGCGCCTACGGCGCGGAACGCATCGTGTGCGGCACCGACGGCAGCGAGTTCGGCTGCGACTGGACCCGCAAAGCGCTCGCAGAAGCGCAAATCAGTGAGGACGCGCGCGAGATGATCCTCGAGCGCAATGCGGCAACGATGCTCTCGCGTTTCGCCACGGTCAGACAGGCGGATAGAGCGGCCGCGTGATCGTCGCGCAGCGCATCAAATGGTTTTTCGGATGCTAACGTCGTCGAAAAGGGAGAAACGAATGACGTACCGATCGAGCCGTACTGGAAACTGGAACCGTCGCTGCATTGTCGTCGCCCGCGTAGTCCTCGCGGCAGCGCTGGCGATCCCGGCCGAGCACGCCGCAGCCGGCGCGGCCGATTGGAAGCCCCAGGGTGCGGTCGAGCTGATCGCGACCAACGCGCCGGGCGGCGGCTCCGACCGCATCCTGCGCCTCATGCAGAAAATCATGCCGAGCCAGCAGGGATTGACGGTACCGCTCAACGTGGTGAATAAGCCCGGGGGCGGCAGCAGCATCGCTTACAACTATCTCAACCAGCACCCCGGCGACGCCCGCTTTTTCGTGATGGCGTCCAAGTCGCTGCTCACCAACCACATCGTCGGACGCGGACCGAGCTACACGACGATGACCCCGGTGGCGCACCTGTTCAACGAGTACATCGCGGTCACCGTAAGGCCCGACTCGCCGATCAAGACCGGGAAGGACCTGGTCGAGCGCCTGAAGAAGGATTCGCAGGCCGTGTCCTTCGGCATCGCCACCAGCCTGGGCGCGCCCAATCACCAGGGGGCGGCGGTTGCGCTCAGCAAAGCGGGCATCGACATCAAGAAACTGCGGGCCGTCATTTTTCCTTCGGGGGGCGCAGCGACCACCGCGCTATTCGGCGGACACGTCGACGTCGTCCCGATTTCGGTCGCGTTCGCAACCAGCCTGCTGCGCAACGGCCAGGTTCGCATCATTGCGATCGCCGCCCCGCAGCGGCTGCCCGGCGATCTTGCCGAGGTGCCGACCTGGCGCGAGCAG
>CAZULX010000035.1:0-10146 GCA_964621335.1 uncultured Streptomycetaceae bacterium | reverse complement strand
GTCGAAGTGCGGCGCACGCTCGGGCGCTCGGAAAGCATGCGGGCGCAGGCTTAACGGAGGCTGACCATGGCGAAAATCATCGCGGCACGCTTGGAGACTCAACCCGCTGCCGATCGGGCACTCGCGGCGCTGTGGAGCGCGGGCTCCTGATTGCTCACCTGGCGTGCAGTTACGCGGAAATCGCGTGACGCGTCGTCACTCCCAGTAAGGCCGAACGCCGTAATACGTGTGCACCCCGGTTGACCACGTTTGATCGGCCATCGCGGGCCAGTGCTCCTTGTCGAAGCCCGGCGCGTTCTTCAGCCGGTCCTTGTCCACGTCGAGTATGAAGTGCTTGTTGTCGGTGTCCATCGTGATCACGCTCCACGGGATCGCGAAATATTTTTCGCCGATGCCGAGGAATCCGGACACCGCTAGCAGCGCGTAAGCGATGCGCCCGCCGCGCACGTCCAGCATGATTTCCTTGATCTCGCCGAGCTTCTCGCCTTGCGCGTTGACCACCGTCTGCCTGTCGAAAGAGGTCGCGGACATGATTTCGGGACCGGGCCCACTGTGATCGTCGTGATGCGCGGTTCCGGTGATGCGGGCCCCTTGCTGCGGAGCGCGGCTCCCGGCGAGACCTTCGGGTGGGGCGGCGTTCGTGGTGCCGGTTCGGGTGCTTTGGACCATGTGTGTGCTCCTTTGATCGTTGAGAATGCGCGAGCGATGCTCTGCCGCGAGCCTGTCGATTTCGGTGCAACGCATGTGCCCGTGTGTGTGCGGGCACGCCGAGTGCAGAAGCCCGCTCACTTCAATGCCGGCCGGGTGAGAGACATGACATCTCGGAGCGCTCGAATTCGTAGCTACACGCTGTGCACCGCCGCAGCGTCTTTGCTGCTGCTCGCGGCATGCGAAAATCGCGCGCAGAAGCCGAAAGTCGCAGCTTTGTGGCCGATCGGCGCCGCGCACGCACAACAGACGGACAACGTCGTGGCGCCTGCGGCGATCACGGGGCGGATGGCGCCCCTCGACGAGACGTTTGCGCTCGTTGCCGCGTCGAACGACCTCGCGCAGATCGAGGTTGCGCGTCTGGCGCTGAAAGCCGCGCGCAGCGAAGACGTGCGGGATTTCGCCCAGCGCGTGATGCGAGCGCACACCCAGGCGGGCGAGCAGTTGCGGCGCATCGTCGCGCCGCGCGGTCTCAAGCTCCCTGCCGCGCCCACGGGAAGGCACGCCGACATGGTGACGAAGCTCTCGGGGCTTGCGGCGCGCGATCTCGAAGACGCGTTCCTGCAGCGTTTCGGCGTAGATGCGCACAAGGAGGCGATCTCGCTTTACGAGCGCCACGTGGCGGAAGGCCGGAACCCGGAGTTGAAGCGTCACGCCCAGGACATGCTTCCGGTGCTGCGCGAGCACATGGCAGCCGCTCACAAGCTGATTCATGCCGCGGCGGCCGCGCGCTAAGGGGAGCGGTAACTCAGCGAAGAGCCCGATCCCGGCCGCCAGCGCGGAGGCGATCGCCAGCTCCGACGAACTGCGTTACTCGAGCGATGCGGAGGCCGGCATCAGCAGGCGGCGCGCCGGCAAGGGCTTCTACTATCTCGCTCCGAACGGCCGCCGGGTGAGCGACGACGCGACTCTCGCGCGCATCCGCAAGCTCGCGGTGCCTCCGGCCTATCGCGACGTGTGGATCTGCCGCGATGCGCGCGGGCACATACAGGCGACGGGCATCGACGCGCGGGGCCGCAAGCAATATCGCTATCACCAACGCTGGCGCAGCGTGCGCGATTCGCACAAGTTCGAGCGCATGATGGCTTTCGGCCGTGCGCTGCCGCGTATCCATCGGCGCATCGGCCGTGACCTGAAGCTGAAAGGCATGCCGCGCGAGAAAGTGCTCGCCGCCGTCGTGCGGCTGCTCGAACGCACGCTGATCCGCGTCGGCAATGCGGAGTATGCGCGCGACAACAAGTCCTATGGTCTCACGACGATGCGTACCCGCCACGTGAAGGTTCGCGGCGATCGGGTTCGCTTCACTTTTCGGGGCAAGCACGGCATCGAGCACTCGGTGGAGCTCGACGCTCCGCGCTGCGCAAAGGTGCTGCGCCGCTGCGTCGATCTGCCGGGCCAGGAGCTCTTCGCGTACGTCGGCGACGACGGCGCCGTGCACGACGTCGGTTCGTCCGACGTGAACGCGTACTTGCGCGAAATCGCGGGCGCCGATTTCACCGCGAAGGATTTCAGAACCTGGTATGCGACTTCGACCGCGCTCGAAACGCTCGCCGGCGCGCAGTTCGCTACCGCGCGCGAATCGAAGGACAAGCTCAAGACTGCGCTGGAAGCCGTCGCCGGCAAGCTCGGCAACACCGTCACCATGTGCCGCAAGTGCTACGTGAATCCCGTGGTCGTCGACGCTTTCCTGGCGGGGGAGCTGCGCGACATCGCGCTGCGCGACGGCGGCAACGCCCGGGTACGGCTGTTGCACATTCTGACTCGTACGCCTGCCGGTTCCGGATTCGAGCGCGCGTCGCGTACTCGCGGCGCGAAAAAAAGACCCGGACGCCGCTGAGGCTTCAACCCCCTACCGAAGAGGTGCACCCATGGCCGTCGAATTCACTCCTACGCCGGATCGGGCCCGGCTCTCGCCCGTCTCGTGGCCCGCGATTTTCGCGTCGCTCGCGGTGGGCATCTCGGTGATGCTGCTCCTTACGCTCGCAGGCGTCGCGGTCGGTGTTTCGGTGGTCGATCCCGGAGCCGACGGCCCGCGCGCGATCACGATGGCGGCCGCGACGTGGCAGACCATCAGCATGCTGGTCGCGGCAATCGTCGGCGGTTATGTCGCGGCACGGCTCTCCGGCCTGCGGCGTACCGCGGACGGCGTATTGCACGGCGCGGTGTCGTGGGGCGCGACGACGGTCCTCTATGCGGCGCTCGCGACGACAGCGCTCGGAACGCTCACCGCCGGCATGTTCGGGCTCCTCGCGCCGGGAACGCCTGAGCGTGCAGCGGCCACGGCGACGTCGGTTGCGGCCGGCGATCGCGACCAGGCCCAGCTCACGCTCGAAAGCATCGGCCTCTCTGCGGAACAGGCGCGCATCGTGGTCGCTCAGCTCACGGGGAGCGCGCCGGGGCAGACCTCGCCGGCGCCGGTGGAGGAGGCAGCCGAGACCGTCGGCACCGCCACTGGCTGGCTTTCCGCGACAGTGCTACTCTCGCTGCTGCTCTCGCTCACAGGCGGCGCGATGGGCACTCGCGGCGCGCGGCGCGGCAACCGCCGCATCGAGCACCGTGAAACGACGACGACCACCGTCTCCGAAGGGCCTCCGAGGATACTCAGCCGGACGACGTGAGGCCGCCGGTGAACGGCAGGCGCTAAGCCGCTCGAGATCGTAGCCAACCGAGGAAAACCATGCCCCGCGCATTGTGGAAAGGCGCCATCTCCTTCGGCCTCGTGCACGTGCCGGTGTCGCTCTATCCGGCATCGCGCAGCGAGGGCGTCTCGTTCGACATGATCGACAAGCGCGACTTCTCTCCGGTCGGCTACAAGCGCTACAACAAGAGCACCGGGGAGGAGGTCGAGCGCGAGAACATCGTCAAGGGCTACGAGTACGAGAAGGGCGAATACGTCGTCATCACCGATGAAGACTTCAAGCAGGCGAACGTGAAGGCGACGCAGACGGTGGAGATCGTCGCCTTCGTCGACGCCGCTTCGGTGGCGCCCTACTACTACGACACCCCGTACTATCTCGAGCCCGGCAAGCGCGGCGAAAAAGGTTATACGCTCCTGCGTGAAGTCCTGCGCAGCACCGGCCGCATCGGCATCGCCAACGTGGTGATCCGCTCCCGGCAGCACCTCGCCGCGCTCATTCCGGTCGATCGCATGCTGGTCATGAACACGCTGCGCTTCGCGAACGAGATCCGCTCGATTGCCGAGCTCACGCTGCCCGAGGCGGGAAAAGGCGACCTCAAGGCGACCGAGCTCGCCATGGCCGAGCGCCTGGTCGACGACATGACCGAGAAGTGGAACCCCGAGCAGTACAAGGACACCTACAGCGAAGACCTGATGGCGCGCATCGAGGCCCGCGTCGCCGCAGGCGAGATCCACGCCGTTACGCCCGTCAGCGAAGACAAGGACGAGCCGCGCAAAGCTGAAGTCATCGATCTGGTCTCGCTCCTGCGCCGCAGCCTCGACAAAGGCGACAAAGGCAAGGCGGCCAACGACGAAGCGTCGGAGGAAGCGCAGGCGCGGCCCAAGCGCGCTGCCGCGAGGAAGTCGCCTTCGCGCCTTTCGGCCAAGAAATCGGGCGGGCAGCGCAAGCGCGCCTGATTTGCTTGCGGTAGCACCCGTCACTCCTTCGGTAGTCGTCACGCCTTCGGTAGTCATCACTCCTTGCGGTAGCTCGCGTACCGCTGGCCCGCAACTTGCCTAAACGCTGCCGTGAAGCGCTTCGTGGGGCTACGAGGCGCCCAAAAACGCGTAAACTTTACCTGTTTGTGGTAAGTTTGATCGGTCCGAACGCGCCTTATCGCGCGTGGCGAAAACACAGGGCCGGCTTCGACTGTCTTAGACGTATCAAAATGAAGGAGGCTTCATGCCACACGTCCTGCTCGTAGACGACGATCCTGAGCAACTGGAATGGCTCTCGGAGTTCGTCAAAGCAGAGGGGTTCACCGTCGCAAAAGCGAGCTCGCTGAGAGCCGCGCGCATCCAGTTGACGCAGATGCGCCCCGACGTCCTGCTCACCGACCTGCAGCTTCCCGACGGTAATGGCATCGAGCTCGTTGAGGATCTCGAGCAGCGCGAGGCGACCGAGGTCGTCATGATCACCGGGCACGCTACCGTGGAGAGCGCCGTGAACGGTCTGCGCGTCGGTGCGACCGATTATCTGGTGAAGCCGGTCGACATCGAGCGCCTGCGCTCGATCCTCCAGCGCGTCCCCGGCACGCACGAGCTCAAGGCCGAGATCGGCGATCTGCGCCAGGAACTGCGCGGACTGGGCCGTTTCGGCCACATGATCGGCAGCTCGCCGGTCATGCAGAAGCTCTACGACCAGTTGAACCGCGTCTCGCCGACCTCGGCCACCGTGCTGCTGGTCGGCGAAAGCGGCACCGGAAAAGAGCTCGCGGCACAGACGATCCACGATCTGTCGCGGCGCAAGAAACGGCCTTTCCTGCCGCTCAATTGCGGCGCGGTTTCACCCAACCTGATCGAGAGCGAGCTCTTCGGCCACGAGAAAGGCAGCTTCACCGGAGCCGACCGCCAGCACAAGGGATTCTTCGAGCGCGCGCACGGCGGCACGCTGTTCCTGGACGAGATCACCGAGATGCCGCAGGAGCTCCAGGTGAAGCTCCTGCGCGTGCTCGAGACCGGCACGTTCATGCGCGTGGGCACCAACACGCCGATCGCGACCGACGTGCGGGTAATCGCGGCCACCAACCGCAACCCCGCGAAAGCGGTGGCCGACGGCAAGCTGCGCGAAGACCTGTACCACCGGCTGAACGTATTTCCCATCGAGCTGCCGCCGCTACGCGAGCGCGGCACCGATATCGAGATCCTCGCGCGGCACTTCCTGGAGAAGTTCAACCAGGAGGAAAACACCAAGAAGACCTTCTCGCCCGCGGCGATCGCCGCGCTCTATTCGCACGCCTGGCCCGGCAACGTGCGCGAGCTCAAGAACTACGTGCAGCGCGTCTACATACTCGCCGACGGCGTCGTCGACGTCGACCTCGCGCCGCGCATGTTCTCGGAGCCTGCGCACACGCCGCTCATCACCGTGCGCGTGGGTAGCACGCTGGAAGAAGTGAACCGGCGCCTGATCGAAGCGACCCTCGCCGAGTGCGGCAACGTGAGGCGCAAGGCCGCCGACATGCTCGGCGTCAGCCTGAAGACGCTCTACAACCGCCTCGCGCAATACAAGTCCGAGAAAAACGGTACGCCGATCAAGGACGAAGAAGAGGCCGAATCCGAGTCGAAGTAGCGGTCGGCTGCGGTCAGCAAAACGCGTCAGTGACGCGTTTTGCTGATTTCGATCTGTTCCTGCTCGTCTTCGAGCTCTTCGATGTCTTCGGCAGCGGCCACGGTATCGTCCGGCTCCGCTGACGCCTCGGCCTCGGTCTCCTCTTCGCTCCGCTCCATCTCGGCGAAGAGCTCTTCGCGGCGCAGCCGCATGTCTTCGGCAAGCTGGCGCAGATCGAGCCCGGACATCGCCTCCACGCGCGGGAAGAGCTTCTGCTCCTCTTCCTTCACGTGGTGTTTCACGTATTCGATGAGCACGCTGAAGTAGGCACAGTACATCGGATCGTCAGCTTCGAGCGCGTGCAGCTTCGCGATCAGGTCGTCGACGCACTCGTGCTCGACTTCCGCCTCGTTGAGGAGATCCTCCTGCTCCTGCGCCCGCGGCTCCGTCTGCGCCCGCACCGCCGGGTAGAAGATTTCCTCCTCGAGCATCGAGTGTATCTGCAGCTCGAGGCACGCGGTCTCGACGAGCTCGCGCACTGCTTCGTCGTCGCTGCGATCGACTTTCTCGAAATCCTTGAAGAGCTTCTGCACGCGCTTGTGGTCCTGCATGAGCAACTCGGTCGCCGTGCGCTCACCTGCGCTGCTGTGTGCTTTTGCCATGGGCCTTCCCTTCCCTCCGAAGCCGTTGCGAATGCGATGCGCCGCGCTCGCACGTTGAATCTTATTCCGTTATTCGCGAGGGCGTTCGCCTCGTGCCCGCGTGGGCTGCAATGGATATGCCGCTGTTGCGCCCGTGACGCGTGTTCGGCATGCTACGCCGGTACGACCGGCATGTTCCATGCTTACCTACGGGCGGAGCCGCCATGAGCAAAAAACGCCACGATCAGTCCCTTCCGAACGGCCGCGCGCCCGCCGATGCCGATACGTCCAGTTACGAGCAATCGCAGGGTGCTCCCGGTCCTAATGTTGCACCGAATCGCCCGAACGAGCGACTGCCGCACGAACGCGACGAGTCCGCCCACGCCACCGGGGACCGGCTGAAGGAAAAGCCGACCCCGTCGGAGGGGCGAATTTCGCAGGCGCGAAAGGACGTCGAACGGGGGCTCGTCGATACCGACCGGCGTGGCGTCCCGAACGACCTTCCGAAACCCAGAAGTCCCTAACTTTCAGGAGTACGGATATGCAGAACACAAGCATGCAGGGATCGACACCCGCGGGCGCGACGCCCCAGGAAAACGCAACCGAACAGGCGAGCGCCGGGTTGAGCAGGCTTTCCGACAGCGCTCAGCAAACGATGGAGCGCTTCACCCATGCGGCATCACACGCCGCGAGCCGCCTCACCGAGCGCGGGGAGGCGTTGATGCACGGTCCCGCAGCCGAGACCGCGCGCACCTACATGCGCGAGCACCCCCTGGCGACGATCGGCATTGCGGTCGGAGTGGGCCTGCTGCTTTCACGGCTCCTCACGCGGCGTTAGGGCAATGGAGAGAGCGGCCTCCCGCGGGCGGGCCGACCTGCCGCCCGCCGCGTTCGATTCGGCGCCGCCGCCAGGCGACGCGGACCCGCACGAAGCGTCGTTGCTCGCGCCGTTCGAGCGTGTATTTGCGACACTCAAGCGGATGGCGAGCAATTATGCGACGCTCGCAGTCCTCGACGTGCGCCGCGCTGCGGTGCAGTTCGCGTGGCTCGTCGCCGGCGGTATCTTCATTGCCGTGCTGCTCGTCACCGCGTGGCTCGCGGGCGTCGTCGCGCTCTCAGTGTGGCTGCTCGCCGACGGCATGTCGTGGCCGGCCGTCCTGCTCGTCGCCGCCGCGGTCAACCTCGTCGGCGCCGCGCTCGTAGGCCTGCGCATCCGGCGCATTTTCGACCAGGTGCCGTTTTCCGCTACGCTGCGGCAGATCAAGTCAGACGAACCGCCGGCGGCTTCGCCGGCGCTCGTCACCACCCCGAATGGAAGCCCACAGTGAAAATGAGCCTGGACGAAATCGACGCGCAGATACGCGAAGTCGAAAACCGCATCGCCCTCGAGCGCATCGCCCTCAACGACGCGGTCAGCGGCTGCACCCATAGCCTGCGCGAGACCGCGACGTCGCCCGCGACGCTCCTCACGCTGGCCGGGGTCGGCTACGCCGTGGGCAAGGTCGTGTTCAGGGGCAAGCGCGAGGCGCCGTCGGGCGCGCCCGCCAAAACCGCCGGTGTGCTCGGGCTGCTGACGGGCGTGGCGGGCACCGCGCTTTCGCTCGCCCGGCCCGGCCTGGGATGGGGCTCCGTCGCACGCTGGGCGGCCGGTCGCTACTTCGCGCGGCGGAAATCGCCCGTCGCGCCCGTGAGCGGGCGCACGTACAACGCAGGGCAAAGCTGAACCCTGGAGCGGTGTCTAGAAAACCTCTGAACAAAGTGAAGTGTCATTGCGAGGAACAGGGTGACGAAGCAATCCCGGGGATCCCCGAGATCGCCACGTCGCGGCGCTCCTCGCGATGACACGTGTTCAGAGTTGCCCTAGCAGCTCCCTCACGCTAACGCTGAAGGCCTGACGGGAGAAGGATCGGGGATGAGGGAATGCGCCGTTACTTCTTGCCCTTACTAGGCGCTGCCGCAGGCTGATTCGGCGCCTTCACGCCTTTGCTCTTCACCTGCTGCATGAGCTGGCCGCAGTCGGTATCTTCCCCGGGTCCGGTTTCGATGAACGGAATCACCGCGAGCAGCGGATTCACCAGGCCGAGCAGCAAACCGGCGACGCCGCGCGCGGCGATCGGGCCCATCTGCGGCTTCACGTCGGGATCCTTGAACGTCCCCGTGATGTTGATCGGCGTGCGCAGCACGAACGGGCTGAAGTCCTTGGGCTCCGCACGCGTGACGAGATCGAGCCCTTCGGACTTGAAATTGACTGTGCCGCTGCCGGTGACGACGGTATCGGTCGTGTCGATCACGAGGACCTGCGGGGTCGCGATTCCTTTCTTGATCGCGAGATCGGCGACTGCGCAGTGCAGCCGCACCTGCGGATCCTTGGTCGCGAGGATGCGCAGTGACTCCGCGACGTCGAGACCGATGAGCTCCACCAGCAGATTGCTGACCTGACCGCCGTTCACGAGCAGCGCGAGCCTGCCGTCCGCGGTGCCGAAGAGATCCGCGATGGACGTGCCGCGCCCGGCGATGTCGATGCGGCCGTAGAGGGTCCCGAGCGGATCTTTCATTTTTCCGCTGGCGGGAACGAGGTTGCGCAGATTGAGTCCGGTCATGTCGGCGTTGATTTTGCCGGCGAGCGGTTTTTCGTTACTGTCGAGCCGGATGTTCGCGTTGACGCTGCCGCCCGCGATGCGGAATTTGAGCGGGTCGAAGCGCAGCACCCCGGCTTCCATGATCCAGTTCGCGGACAGATTCTCGATCGGCACCTGCGCCGCGTCGACGATCTTCTTGCCCTCGAAGCGCACGTGGGCGTCCATGATCGGCCAGTCTTCGACCGCGAAGCGCTTTTGCGGGAGCACCTTGCCGGTGACGTCGATCGCCTGCGCCTGCTGCTTCTGTTTCGGCGCCGCGGTTTCTCCCGCGCCGGTCTTGGGCGGTGCGCCGACGAGCGGCCCGAGGTCGTCCAGGTCGAGCAGCGTCGAGACGAGGTTCGCCTTGAGGACGGGGCGCTTGCCGCCGCGCGAGTACGATGCGCTGCCCGCGAGGTCACTGTCGCCGACGCGGCCGGAGAAAGGCTCGAAAATGAACGCCTCGCGCGGGTTCCGGAAACGCCCTTGCAGGCGGTACGGGGGCGTATTCGGGAGATTGATCGCCGCGAAGCGCTTCAAGTCCGCGAGACTCGCGCCCGAGACGTCGATATCGATGTCGATGCCGTCGACGTCGGCGGCGCGCACGGTGCCCGCGGCCGCGGCCGTGATGTCGCCGACGGTCAGTGCCGCCGACATCTCGACTGCGGTGTCGGGAGTCGGCAAGAGCGCCGGAAGGCGCGCGACCGCGCGCGTCTTCTGTCCTTTATAAGTGCCGCGCGCAGTGAGGTTCACTGCCGCCTCGGCGGAGCCCACGTCGCCCGCCACCTCTATTTCGAGATAGGTCTTAAGCGTCGTGTCGCGGTAGACGACGAACCCGCGGTCTATGCTCACGTGCCGCACGATGAAAGGCAGCGGCTCGTCGTCTTCTTCCGGCGGCTTGTCCTTGAAAGTCCACGTATTGCGGTTCGCCTCGCGCTCGAGGCCCAGCTTGGCCTG
>CAZULX010000034.1:0-2785 GCA_964621335.1 uncultured Streptomycetaceae bacterium | reverse complement strand
CAGGCGCTGCTGAAGAACCCGCAGCTCACCATCGACGAGCTGATCGGGATCATACCGGCGCCCGATTTTCCGACGCGCGGAATCATCTACGGCGTGTCCGGGGTGAGAGAAGGTTATCGAACCGGACGCGGCCGCATCGTCATGCGCGCGCGCACGCATTTCGAGGAAGCCGAAAAAGGCGGCCGCATGTCGATCATCATCGACGAGCTGCCGTATCAGGTGAACAAGGCGAACCTCCTCATGCGCATCGGCGAGCTCGTGCGCGAGAAGCGGCTCGAAGGCATCTCCGACATCCGCGACGAGTCGGACAAGCGCGGCATGCGCGCGGTGATCGAGCTGAAGCGCGGCGAAGTGCCGGACATCATACTCAACCGCCTGTGGAAGGAGACGCAGCTCCAGGACACGTTCGGGATGAACATGGTGGCGCTGGTCGACGGCCAGCCGCGGCTGCTGAACCTGAAGCAGTTCCTCGACGCATTCCTGAGGCACCGCCGCGAAGTCGTCACGCGCCGCACGGTTTTCGAATTGCGCAAGGCGCGCGACCGCGGCCACATCCTCGAAGGCCTCGCGGTGGCGCTGTCGAACGTCGATGAAGTGATCGCGCTCATCAAGGCGGCGGCGAGCCCGGCGGAAGCGAAAACGCAATTGATGTTGCGCGTCTGGCGCTCGACGCTGGTCGAGGACATGCTCGCGCGCACCAACAATCCGCTGACGCGGCCGCAAGGCATTTCCCTGGAGTATGGACTTCACTCCGACGGTTACCACCTCTCCGACGTGCAGGCGCAGCGCATCCTCGAGATGCGGCTCCAGAACCTCACTGCGCTCGAGCAGGACAAGATCGTCACCGAATATCGCGAGACCATGGAGAAGATCGCGGATCTCCTCGATATCCTGTCGAATCCCGCGCGCGTGACCAGGATCATTTCCACGGAGCTCGACGAGATCAAGGAGCAATACGGCGACGAGCGCCGCAGCGAGATCGTCACGACGACGCAGGACCTCGAGATGGTGGATTTCATCGCGCCCGAGGATGTCGTGGTGACGCTGTCGCACGGCGGCTACATGAAGTCGCAGCCGGTGACCGATTACCGGGCGCAGAAGCGCGGCGGCCGCGGGCGGCAGGCGACCACGACGAAGGAAGACGATTTCGTAGAGAAGCTTTTCATCGCGAACACGCACGATTCGATCCTGTGCTTTTCGAACCGCGGCCGCGTCTACTGGCTGAAAGTCTACGAAGTTCCGCAGGGCAGCCGCGCCTCGCGCGGCAAGCCGATCGTCAATCTCGTGCCTCTCATGGAGAACGAGAAGATCACCGCGGTGCTTTCCGTGAAGGAGTTCGACGACTCGCATTTCGTGTTCATGGCGACTGCGGACGGCACCGTGAAGAAGACGGCGCTCTCGGCTTTCTCGCGCCCGATGGCGCGCGGCATCATCGCGGTCAATCTCGACGAAGGCGATTACCTGATCGGGGTCGCGCTCACCGACGGCACCCAGGACATCATGCTTTTCTCGGATGCGGGCAAGGCGGTGCGCTTCGCCGAGTCCGAAGTGCGCGCGATGGGGCGCACCGCGGGCGGCGTGCGCGGCATGCGGCTCGCCCCCGGCCAGCAGGTGATTTCGCTCATCACCGCCGCGGACGAAAGCCTCTCGGTGCTGACCGCCACGCAGAACGGCTATGGCAAGCGCACGCAGATCGCGGAGTACACGCGTCACGGACGCGGGACGCAGGGCATGATCGCGATCCAGTGCAGCGAGCGCAACGGCAAGCTCGTCGCGGCGCAGCTCGTGTCAGTCGACGACGAGATCGTGCTCATCACGACCGGCGGCGTGCTGATCCGCACCCGCGTCTCCGAGGTGCGCGAAGCCGGCCGTTCGACCCAGGGCGTGCGCTTGATCCATCTCGGCGAGAACGAGTCTCTCGCAGGGCTCGAAAAAATCCTCGATCCCGACGACGCAGCGAACGGGGAATTGGCGAACGGCGATCTGCCGGCCGGGGAAGCGCCGGACGACACGCCGGAGGGCGGCGCTCCGGGGGGCGGCGAGCCCGCCTGACGTAAACCTTTGGATAGGATCGTAATGGCACGCGTATTCAATTTCAGCGCGGGTCCGGCAGTGCTGCCGGAGCCGGTCCTCGAGCAGGCCGCCGCGGAGATGCTCGACTGGCACGGCAGCGGCATGTCGGTCATGGAAATGAGCCACCGCGGAAAGGAATTCATCGAAATCCACGCCGCGGCGGAAAGCGATCTGCGCGAGCTTCTCGGGATACCCAAGAACTACAAGGTGCTTTTCTTGCAGGGCGGCGCGGCGGCGCAGTTCGCCATGGTGCCCTTGAACCTGCTGCGCGGGAAACCGGGCGCCGATTACGTGAGTACCGGCCAGTGGTCGAAGAAAGCGATCGGCGAGGCGAAGAAATACTGCAAGGTAAACGTCGCCGCGAGCTCCGAAGCGGCCCACTTCACTCGCGTGCCCAGGCAATCCGAGTGGAAGCTCGATCCGGGTGCGGCCTACGTGCACATCACGACGAACGAGACCATCGGCGGGGTCGAGTTCCAGTGGGTGCCCGACACCGGCGACGTGCCGGTCGTCGCCGACGCGTCCTCGCACATCATGTCGCGCCCGATGGATGTGGCGCGCTACGGGCTCGTTTACGCCGGCGCGCAGAAGAACATCGGTCCGGCCGGCCTCACCATCGTCATCGTGCGCGATGATCTCATCGGCCATGCGTCGCCTGCCACGCCGACCGTGTTCGACTACAAAGTGCAGGCCGAGACCGACTCGATGTACA
>CAZULX010000033.1:0-9098 GCA_964621335.1 uncultured Streptomycetaceae bacterium | reverse complement strand
TGGTCATGGTCCCGACGTCGGCGAGTCCCGTGTACGCGCCGACCACGCCGCCGGTGCCGACGAAACCGGCTTCGCATCCCGCCTGCTCCATGATGCGGCCGTGGGCGGCGGTGGGCGGATGCAGCACCGCGAGGACCTTGTCCCTGCGGTGGATGAGCTCCTGGAGGCGTGCGGTCTTGTCGGTCGATTTCATTGGAGTTTGATCCCTGCGTCTTTGACGACTTTGCGCCAGCGCGCGATGTCGGTGGCGACGAATTGCCGCAGCGCTTCCGGCGAGCTGCCCACGGCTTCCGCGCCGTCGCGCGAGAGCCGCGACATCACGTCCTGCGACTTCACCGCTTTCGCGAGCTCGGCGCTGACCTTGTTGATGATGGGCGCAGGCGTGCCCGCGGGCGCGAACCAGCCGTGCCACGTGCTCGATTCGTAGCCCGGCACGTGCTCGCCGATGGTCGGCAGATCCGCCACCGCCGCCGCGCGCTTTGCCGTCGACACCGCGAGCGCGCGAAGCTTGCCGTCTTTCGTGTACTGCAGGCTCGAGAGCACGTTCCCCATGAGCATGTGGACCTGGCCGGCCATCACGTCGATGAGGGCGGGTCCGGTGCCTTTGTATGGGACGTGGGTGATGTCGATGCGCGCGAGCGTCGTCAACAGCGCGAACGCCATGTGGGTCGAGGAGCCATAGCCCGCCGACGCGTGCGTGAGCATCCCCGGCCGCGCTTTGGCGAGCGCGAGGAGGTCCTTCACGCTGCGCGCCGGCAGCGACGGGTGCACCATCAGTAGAAAAGGCGCCTGCACGACGAGCGATATCGGCGCGAGGTCCTTGATCGGGTCGTAGCCGAGATTCGGCTGCACCGCGGGCGCGACGGTGTAGCCGCCGGCGACCGCGAGCAGCGTGTAGCCGTCGGGCGCGGCCTGCGCCACCGTTCTGTAGGAGATCACGCTGCCCGCGCCGGTGCGGTTCTCGACGATGAACGAGCGGCCGAGGCTTTCGGTGAGCTTCTGCGCGAAAAGCCGCGTCTGGAT
Organism: uncultured Streptomycetaceae bacterium; assembly: GCA_964621335.1. Classification (GTDB taxonomy): domain Bacteria; phylum Pseudomonadota; class Gammaproteobacteria; order Burkholderiales; family SG8-41; genus JAQGMV01. Next base: position 8,075 of record CAZULX010000033.1, on the reverse strand, counting down.
ATCGTTGCCGCCGCCGGGCGCCTGGCCGATGATGACGCGCACGGGTTTGACGGGGTAGTCGGCGGATTGCGCGAGCGCGAAGGGCGAGGCCAGTGCAGCGAGCAGCGTCATCGCGAGGAAGCAGCAACGCCGACGCGGCGATCCTGGGGATCCCCGGGACGTGATGCGCGGCATCATCCAGAGGCACGCATCGGTATTCATGCGCCCTGCTCCCCGTTCCACTCGGTCACGAACTCCTGCGACGTCGGACGCACGCCGGGCAAGGAGCCCCCGGCGCGCGTACCGAGGTACATGAAGCCGACGATCGCGTCGGTCGCCTGGAGCCCGAGCGCCTCCTTCACCTGCGTGTCGTACGCGGAATCGCCGGTCTTCCACATCGCGCCGTAACCCAGCGCGTGCGCGGCGAGCATGATGTTCTGCGCGGCCGCGCCGGCGGAGAGCGTCTGCTCGATCGCGGGGATTTTCGCGCTCGCCTGGACGCGCGCGGCCACCACGACGATAAGCGGCGCGCGCAGCACTTTGGCGCGCTCGCGGGCGAGCGCCTCGGGCGCCGTGTCCGGGCAGCGCGATTTGAGCGCCGCCGCCGTCACGTCGCCGAACCGCCCGCGCGCGTCGCCGCGGATCACCACGAAGCGCCACGGCCGCAGGCGCCCGTGGTCCGGCGCGCGCACCGCGCTCGCGAAAATAGCGTCGAGCGCCGCTTGGTCCGGCGCCGGGTCCTCGAGCCTGAGCGCCGAATCCCGGGTGTGCAGCAGCTCCAGCGCATCCATGCCGACTTTCTGATGAACGTTCATCGTTGCTCCCTCGTCCAGGCTTTCGCCGCGTTCAAAGACCGGCGCGCGCGTAGAGCCGCACCGCGTTGTCCCACATGAGCTTGCGCCGCCGTTCTTCTTTCATGTCCCACGCGAGCGTGAGCTTCACCGACTCCGGGAAATGGCTCTCGCCGTGCGGATAGTCGGAGGCATACATGAGGACGTCGTCGCCGACGAGATCGGCGACAGCGTTGGTCATGTCCGCGCCTTCCGGAATTTCGATGCTCTGGAAGTAGCGCCCGCTCATCACGTATTCGCTCGGCTTCTGCTTGAGCTCGGGGAGCGCCGCCCTGATCGTTTCCGCGTGCTCGTCGAGGCGCCGCATCCAGAACGGCAGCCAGCCGTGGCCGGCTTCGAGCGTGCCGATGCGCAACTTGGGATAGCGATCCATCATGCCGCTGCCGATCAGCGCGGCCATGTTGCGCATGCCGCACCACGGATGCGCAGCCGAGCGCTGAAGCCAGAGGTTCTCCCAGGTGTCGAGGCCGCCCGGCGCATAAGGCGGCATGACGGTGAAGGTGTGCAGGACGACGGCGAGATCGAGCTCCGCGGCCTGCGCCCAGATCGGCTCGAGGTCGGGGTGATCGAGCGGCGTCCCGTACGGCGCATAGACGAGCACGCCCCACGCCCAGCGCGAGTTGCCCCAGCGCTTCATTTCCGCGACGCTGCCTTCGACGTCGCGCGCCGCGGCGAGTATGACCCCGCCCAGGCGCTGCGGATAGTCGCTGCAGTAGTCCTGCATCCAGCGGTGATACGCGCGGTACATGCCGGCTTCGAGCGCGACGTCGTCCCCCGCCGTCCACGTGCCGAACCAGCCCGACGGCAGCGTGAGGTTCACGTCGACGCCTTCGTAATCGAGGTCCTTGATGCGCTCGGCGGGATCGTGCTCGCCGCGGCGGGAGACGTCGCGCTCGCGCTTCACGCCGGTGAAGCCCGCCATGTAGCCCGCGGGCGCCTGGTCGGCTTTCGCGTCGCCCATGCGCCTGCGGTAGATGCGCTGGCCTTTGTTGTAAGTCTGGTGGCCGAAGCTGTTGACCGACTTGTATTCATCCCAGCCGGCGAGCCGCGTCCGCTCGGACTCGGTGAGGTACTTGTCGAGCACCTCCATGTAAGGGCCGACGTGGGTGTCGGAATCGAAAATCCTGTAGCCGTTCTTTGCCATGGGGAAGTCTCCGTTGCGGGGTGCTGTGTTAAGAAATCTCTGCAAAACTGTCATCGCGAGGCACAGCGTGCCGTGGCGATCCCGGGGATCCCCGAGATTGCTTCGTCGCTGCGCTTCTCGCAATGACAATCACAGATGTTATGCAGAGCATCCTTAATTCAACTTGAGAATCAAACGCTGGGCATGTGATGTGTCATTATGCGAAGGCGAGCAGGCGCGGGATTTCGGAGACGTCGGCGGCGTTCTCCAGGCTCCACAGCGCGCCGAGAGCGGCATCCGCTCTTCTCGCCCCGAGAACGCCCTCGGTGAGCCCGCGGAATTTGTCTTCGATCTCGGCGTCGGTCTTCGGCTGCGAGAGATCGCCTTTGTCGCCGCCGGCCTCGCCGGTCAGTTGCTCGCCGCCGCGCAGCGTGACCGTGACTCGCGTGCAATGCCGGACGGGCACGCGCTCGTAGGCGGCGGTGAATTCGTCGTTCGCGACGACTTCGATCTTCGGCAGGAGCGCGCGGAGCTCGGGGCTCCACAGCCGCGCATCGTCGAAGGACGGCGGCGTGACGCGCTTGTCGATGAGCGCGGCGGCGACGACGTAGGGAATGCTGTGATCTGCGGTCTCCCTCGAATCGGGATTCCAGTGGTGCTCGCCGGTGCCCATGCCCGTCTTCGCGGGCTCGTAGACTTCGACGATGACTTTCTCGATGTCCCCGACGCCGGCGAGGCTCGCCGCCGCTTTTTCTGCGGCGAGGATCGAAGAGATCGTGGTCGCGCACGACGAGCGCGGCTTGATGAGCGTGTCGCGGATCTTGAAAGGCGTGCCGCGGCCGCCGAAGGTATCGAGCGTGAACGCTCTTCTCGCAACGTGATTGCACCAGCCCGACTTGCCTTCGAAAGGCGCGTGCGCACCCTTCATGCCGGCCTGAGCGAGCTGCGCGGCGAAAACACCCGCACGCCCGGCCTGTCCCGCCGCCACCGCTTTCCACATCGAGAGGTGGCCGGTGCGCGCCTGGTTGAGCGCGTTGTTCGGCACCACCGCCATCGAGAGACCTTCGGCAAGCTGCTCTGCCGACAAACCGAGCAACCTGCCCGCGCCCAGCGCCGCGCCCATGCAGCAGAAATTCGCGCAGTCGAAACCGGGCGTGCGAACCGCGTCTGACATCCGCAGGTAGATCTCATAGGCGAGCACCAGCGCGGTGATGAATTCCTTTCCGCTCGCGCGCACGTGCTCCGCGACGCCGAGCACCGGAGCGAGCACGTCGCTGGGATGTCCGCCGCTGCTGCCGGGCCAGTGATAGACGTCGTTCATCTCGACGTAACGCGCGGTCGTTCCGTTCACGAATGCGGCCATGTCGGGCGCAGTGACGAGGCGCGTGCCGATCACGGTTGCGCCGCCGGGCTGCGGCATGCGCGCAGCGAGATCGCGCGCGGTGCGGCAGGGCTCGCCGAAAAAACCGCCGATGAGCGCCCCCAGCGTATCGATCGTGCGCACTTTGGCCGCGTGTATCGTCTCCTCATCGAGATCTTGGTACGCGATCCGCGCCGCGTACCCGCTCATCTTCGACTGGATGAGATCGGCGGGCTTAACGGAGGCGTCGGCCGGCTTGTTCATGTTTCTGTCCTCAGGCGGCCGCGACCGCCACTTCGTCGCCGCGCCGCGTGAATTTGTGATCGAAACCTTCGGACGCCCAGTCCATGTAGCTGCACATGTCGTCGAAGCGCGGATCGCCGGCGCGCAGCACCTCGGGCCGGTACTGTTTGTCGATCATCATCGGCAGGTACGAAACACTCTTCACGCCGTCTTTCGCGAACACCGCTTTCGCAAGCAGCGTCCGCTTCGCGTCGCGCCCATACGGCAGCAGCGGATACCCGGGATCCTGGTCGGCGTAATTGCGAAGCGCACCGTGAGCCCACGGCGCCTCCTGCCATTTCGGAGACGGGAAAGGCTTGGTCATGCAGAAGTTGCTCAGGCTGTAGAAGATCGCCTTGCCCTTGTACATCTCGATCGCTTTCGGCACGTGCGCGTGATGGCCCAGGATCAGGTCGGCGCCGGCGTCTATGCACGCGTGCGCCATGGTCACCTGGTAGTCCGCGACCACCCGCGGCACCCAGATCACGCCCCAATGGAAGGCGATGACGACGATGTCGACCTCACGCCGGAGCGCCGCGACGTCGTCGAGGATCATCTTCATGTCGTTGTCGTCGGGACGCGTGAGCACCCGCGGCGAGGCGTGAGGTCCGCGCGGCTCGTAGGTCGTGATGACGCGCAGCGGCGCGATGCCGACTTTGCCCGGCGCCGCTTCCCCGCCTTCGGGTATCACCGAACAGTAGCCGAGAAAACCCACCTTGATCCCGTTCTTCTCGACGATCGCGGGCTTGCGCGCTTCGTCGAGGTCGCGCCCGGCGCCGGTGACCGCGATGCCCTTGTCGATGAGCAGCGCGCGGGTGTCGAGGAGCGCCTCGGGGCCGTAGTCGTACATGTGGTTGTTGGCGATCGTCACCGCGTCGAAGCCGCAATCGGTGAAGATCTTCGCCATCCCGGGCGGCTGCCTGCCGTGGGGGGCGAGCTCGCTCGCCGTGCCGCGCGACGAGTACTGCCGCTCGCAGTTGCTGAACCTCAGGTCCACGCTCGCAAGCGTCGGCCGCACGAGCTCGGTATAGCGCTCAATCGGGAAACCGTCCCCGGGCCCGTGCACCGGGCCGCAATCCCCTGTGCCGATAAACGAGATCTCGGACGCGTTGCTGCCGGTCTGTGCTGACAAAGCCACTGTTATTCCTCTGGAGGTGTGAGCAGTTGCATGATTTCGGAGACGTCGGAGACATGCTCGAGATCGCGGATCATCTCTATCGCGCGCTCGACGCGGTCCGGCGCGAGCGGTGTCGCCGCGAACGACACGCAATCGCGAAACTTGGCTTCGAGCATCTGGCGCGTCACCGGGTGCTGCGGGTCGCCCGGCACGCCCCGCGCGCGGTGCGATACGACGCGGCCACCCTTCAGGCGGATCTCGACAGTGGGCCGCGACACGGTGGAATTGCCGCCGGCCGGCAGCGCGGCATCTTTATCGGCGCGATAGCTCACCTTGTCCGCCATCGCAAGCACGCGTGCATCGCGCAAACCTTCGTCTGTGTAGTCGCTCAGCGTCACGTTGCCCTTCACCATCATGACCGCGGTCGTGAAAGGAATGCTGTATTTGCCGTCGATGCCGAGCTTCGGCCTGCGCTTGAGATCGAGCGGCTCGGAAAGGAGCTGCGTCGCGCCCGTCCCGCCGACCACCGTGATCGCTTCGACGTCTTCGGGCTTGATATCGTGCTCGCGCCTCAACTCGAGCGCCGCGGTGTTGGTGGGGCGCGTGTAGCCGCACGCCGGCCACACTTTGAAGCCGTGGACGTCGAGCATCGGGAACCGGCGCCCCAGATCGCCCACGATCGCATCCCAGTCGGGGTTCTCGGTTCGTACGTAGTTCCTGAAAAAACCGTAGCGCCCTTCGATGATCTCGCGCGAGCCGACGATGCCGCGCCTGGCGAGTTGGGCCGCGAGCACCGCGCCCTGCCCCGAGAACCCCGCCTGCATCGAGCGCAGGTGGGTGGCCGTGCCCACCGCCATTTGCCGGCTGCCGCTCAGTTGCGTGTAAGCGACGCCGAAAGCGTTCTCGGTCTCGTCGACGGTAAGCCCGAGCATGCGCGCGGCCGTCGCCGCGCCGGAAATGAAGCCGAAGAGCTGGGTGGCGAACCAGCCTTCGGCCATCGTCCAGTCGGGGATGTCTACGGCCTGGTTCAACCGCACGTGGATGTCGGTTCCGGCGGCGATGGCGGTGATGAAATCGCGCCCGCTCACGCGGCCTTGTTTTTCCGCGAGCGCGAACGCGACAGGCACCGTCGCGATGCTCACGTGTCCGCCGCCGCCGACGTCGTCGTAGTCGAGCATGTGGCCGAGGCTGCCGTTCGCGAAAACGGCCCATGCCGCAGGCGCCCTGCCGCCGAAGCCGAGGATGCGGCTCTCCGGCCTGCCGCCGAGTTCGCGCACGTAATCCACGACGATCTTCGCTTCCTCGGCGAGCGAGCTCGCGCCGATAGACACCCCGAGCGTGTCGAGCACGCACTGCTTGATGCGCTCGACGAGCGGCTGCGGAAGGGCATCGTACGCAAGGTGGGTTGCATGCGCGGCCAGCGCGCGCGTGACGCCGCTCGGCCCCCGCGCGCCGGAAGCACGCGCCTTTGCAGCCGCCTCGCTCATCGCTTCGTGGGCCACCCTTCTCCAGGAACTGGTTGTGCGCGCCGCGATGGATCTGCATGTGGAAATGCTGATTCGTAGGCTCGCGTGCAAGCCCTGGGCACGCGTGGATTCTACGGTATACAACCGGATGCGCAAGGCGGGCGCGGGGCCCCGCGACCGCAGTATGGACATTGGGTTGCATGCACCCGCGTGCTCGGTGTACATGCAGAAGTCCGGCGCGGCGCGCGCAGGCTCCCTTCCCCTCCCCCCATTAAAGGAACCCCGAAGATGACCATCCACGAAGCCGCCCTGCAGATGGGCAACGAGCTCAAAGGCAAGGTCGCGCTGGTGACCGGCGCCACGAAGAACATCGGACGCGCCATCGCGCGCTCGCTCGCCAACGCCGGCGCGTCGGTCGCGGTCAATTCGCGCGCGTCGAAAGAAGATGGCGACCGCGTGGCGGCGGAGATCACGAAGGCGGGCGGCCGGGCGCTCGCGTGCGTCGCGGATATTTCGGACGCGGCGGCGGTCGACGCCATGGCGAAAAGCGTCATCGAGCGCTTTGGCGGCATCGACATCCTGGTGCTCAACGCGTCGGTGCGCAAACAGACGCACATCACCGAGATGAGCTTCGAGGAATGGCGCCGCATCATGGCGATCTCGCTGGACGGCTCGTTTCACTGCGTGAAAGCGTGCCTGCCTTCGATGACCCAACGCGGCGGCGGTGCGATCGTCACGCTCGGCGGCATGATGGCGCTCGCGGGTGCGAAGAACCGCGTTCACGGCTCGGTGGTGAAGCACGGGCTCGTCGGCATGACGCGTGCGCTCGCGCTCGACCTGGCGGACTACGGGATACGCGTGAACTGCGTCGCGCCGGGGCAGATGAACACGCCGCCCGCCGGCGAGCCTGTCGTGGTGCCCTCGCCCAGCAAGACGGTTCCCCTCGGGCGCAAGGGTGAGCCCGAGGAGATCGCGGCGATGGTGCGGTTTCTATGCGGACCGGGAGCGAGCTTCGTCAACGGCCAGACGATACACGTGAACGGCGCGCAGATGATGTTTTAGCCGAGCAGCTTCTCGCGCGCGGCGTCGGGGTCGTTGACGACCTCGCCGAGCCTGGAGATCGCGTTGTCGACCGACGCGGCGATGCGCTCCACCCCGAGCTTGTGGCCGTCGGGATACATCATCAGGCGCAGCACGGGCGCGCTGCCGGGCATCGACACCGCGCCGATGGTGAGGATGCCGTCCTGCCCGAGCATTTCCATGGCGGCGAGACCCGCGGCTTCGATGGCGACGAGCCGCGGCCTGCCCTTCGTGCCCGACTGCTCCATCGCGATTCCGAGCACGTCGTCTCCCGAAATCGAGACGCCGGGTCCGCCCTGGTAGGCCTTCGCGCCGTACTGGCCCTGCATCACTTCGAGGAGCTGCTTCGCGAGCTCGCCCGCCTGGCGTATCACTTCCGGGTCGAAGTTGCGAAGCGCGTTCGCGACGCCGACGTACTGCCCTGCCTGTGCTTCCAGGCCGAGCTCGTAGATGCGCGAACCGATCTCTTCGACGAGATCGGGGCGCCCGACGAACACGCCGGCGCGAGGTCCCGCCACGTGCTTGTCCGCCGAGCACACCGCGAGATCGATGTCCCCGACTTCGAACGTTCTCGGCTCGCGGAAAAAACCCACGCGCGAAGCCAGGTGCGCGTCGTCCATGTAGGCGAGCGTGTTCGCCGCGCGCGGCAGCGCGAGCGCGCGCCTGACGTCGGCGAGATCGATGTGGCGTTTCGATGCGCTGATCGGCGTCACCAGCAGGAGCCGCGGCGGACCCTGCGTCTGCCACGCGTTCTCGAGCGCGTCGATCGAATGGAACTGCTGGAACTCCGCCCCCGCCATCGCGATCGGCCGCACGG
>CAZULX010000032.1:0-4158 GCA_964621335.1 uncultured Streptomycetaceae bacterium | reverse complement strand
AGCATCGGATCGAAAGGATTCCCGGTCGCGCCGTAGACGACGTTGCGGCTGTTTGCGCCCGCGCCGAATTCGGGGACGTTGGTCTTGCCGACGACGATCGCGCCCGCCGCCCGCACGCGGGCCACCATCGCGCCGTCACGCTCGGGAACGAAGTCCCTGTAGAGCGGAGAGCCGTACGTAGTCAGGAGGCCACCGGTCTCGTCGAGATCCTTGATGCCGGTCGGGAGTCCGTGCAGGAGGCCGAGCGGCTCGCCGCGCAGCGCCGCTTTTTCCGCGGCTTTCGCTTCCTCGCGGGCGCGCCCGTAGCACACCGCCGTGACGGCGTTGACGGCCGGATTCAGGCGCTCGATGCGCTCGATGCACGCTTCGAGGAGCTCGACGGGCGATATCTCTTTCGTTCCGATGCGGCGGCGCAGCTCTACGGCCGATAGAGCGAGCAACTCCTGGCGGGTGGACATGGCGTGGAATCTCCTGAATTGGTGCGGGCGAGCGCTAACGGTATAACATTCTGCCGACAATAGAGGAGGATAAAACGTTATGGCCCGCTACACCCCTATCCTGTTCGTGCTGTGCTCCGCAGTCGCATCGAGCGCTTTCGCAGCCGAAGCGACCTACCCTTCCAGACCCATACGCATCATCGTCCCCTTCGCGCCCGGCGGCTCGACCGACATCGTCGCGCGCCTGGTCGGCCAGAAGCTCACCGAAGCCTGGGGCCAGCAGGTCATTGTCGACAACCGCGCGGGCGCCGGAGGCAACCTCGGCATGGGGCTCGCGGCCAAGTCGACACCCGACGGCTACACCATACTCTCGGTGAGCTCGAGCTACATGGTGAACCCCACGCTGTATACGAAGGCGACTTACGATCCGTACAAGAGCTTCGTGCCGATCACCAATGCCGCTGCCGCGGCCAACGTGTTCAGCGCGCACGCATCGCTGCTGGCGAAGTCGATGCAGGAGCTGATCGCGCTCCTGAAGAAAGACGGGAAGAAGTACAACATCGGGACGCCGGGCGTGGGCACCACCCCCGACCTCTCGGCCGAGCTCCTCAAGATGACCCTGAAGCTCGACATCGTGCGCGTGCCTTACAGCGGGGCGGGCCCGGCCGTCGCGGCGGTCGCCGGCAACCAGGTGCCGATCGCCTGCACGGTTCTGCCGCCCGTGCTGCCGCACATCCAGGCGGGACGGCTGCGCGGCCTGGCGGTCACCACTGCGAAGCGCTCGGCCTCGCTGCCCGACGTACCGACGATGGCCGAAGCCGGATTCAAAGGACAGGAAGCCGACACCCTCGCGGGTTTTCTGCTGCCCGCCGGAACGCCGAAGGCGGTGGTCGACAAGATCACGAAGGAAATTCATCGCATCCTGGCGCTGCCGGAAATCCGCGACCGCATCGTAGGGCTCGGCTTTTACATGATCGCGAGCACGCCGGACGAGTTCGCGGCGCAGATCAAGGAAGAAGTCGCGAAGTGGGGCAAGGTCATCCGCAGCGCGGGAATGAAAATCGACTGAGAAAAAAATAGAGGGGGAGGAACCATGATCGCCGCCAAAGCAGCCGGATGTGCCTCGATAGTGGCCGTACTGATCGCAGGCGCTGCGAACGCATCCGCAGCCGCCTATCCCGAGCGCACTTTGCGCTACGTGATGGGCAGCGCACCGGGCGGCGGACCGGACGTTGCCGCGCGCATCGTCATGGCGCAGCTCGGCAGGCAGATGGGGCAGCAGATCGTCATCGAGAACCGGCCCGGCGCGAGCGGGACGATAGGCACCGAGATCATCGCGCGCGCGACACCCGACGGGTACACCATCGGCCACGGCAACATCCAGACGCTCGCGATCGCCCGCAGCGTGCTGCCGAGTCTGCCTTACAACATCGACAAGGACCTGCAGCCTGTCGTGCACATGTACGGCACGCCCAACCTGCTCGCCGTCACGCTCTCGGTGCCCGCCCAATCGGTGCAGGAGCTGATCGCCCACCTGAAGAAGAACCCGGACAAGCTGCTCTACGCTTCGACCGGCAGCGGCTCGAGCATCCATGTCGGGATGGAGCTTTTCAAGCTGATGACCGGAACGCGCATGGTGCACGTGCCTTTCAGGGCGGCCGTGACCGCAATCGTCGACCTCACCGCCGGACGCGTGCACCTGATGGCGGACAACATCAACTCGATCGGGCCGCACGTGAAGGCGGGGCGGGTGCGCGGACTCGGCGTCACCAGCGCAAAGCGCGTCCCCGCATTCCCGGAGCTGCCGACGATCGCCGAAGCGGGGGTGCCCGGTTTCGACGTCGCCGCGTGGGCCGGCGTGATCGTTCCCCGGGGCGTGTCGAAGACCATCATCGCGAGACTCAACAGCGAGGTGAACAAAGCCCTCGTCGCGCCGGCGGTGGCCGAGAAGCTCCCGGCGCTCGGTCTCATCATCGCCGGCGGCACGCCCGAGCAGTTCGCCGCGCACATCAAGAAGGAAGCCGCGCGCTGGGCGGACGTGGTGAAGCGCTCGGGGGCCAAGCTCGAGTGACAGCGGCGTGACGAGCGGAGCTCCACGGAGCTTCGCGGGCGTCTCCTGCGACGAGGCGCTATCACGCGCACGACGGTTGGTGCCCGCGCTGCGGGAGCGCGCGGCGCGCAGCGAAGCCGGGCGCACGATGCCGCCCGAGACCGTTCGCGAGCTGCACGAAAGCGGGCTCCTGCGGGTGTTCCAGCCGCGCCGCTGGGGCGGCATGGAGCTCGATTTCGTCGCCTACGTCGATATCCCGCTCGAGCTCGCGCGCGGCTGCGCCTCGACGAGCTGGAACGTCCTCAATCTGCTGATGCACCACTGGATGGTCGCGCTCTACGCCGAGCGCGCGCAGTCCGAAGTATGGGGCGCGAATCCGGACGCGATGATCGCCGCGGCGATCGCGTATCCGCAGGGCGAGGGACGGCGCGTCGACGGCGGGTTCGTCATCAGCGGGCGGTGGAGTTTCTCGAGCAGCGTCGACATCGCCGACTGGAACCTGCTCGCCGTGACCGTGCGCGACGGCGACAAAGTGGTCGACCACCGCATGTGCCTCGTGCACAAGTCGCAATACGAGGTGATAGACGATTGGCAGGTGCTCGGCATGCGCGCGACCGCGAGCATGACCGTGGTCGTCAGGGATCTCTTCGTGCCCGACTACAAGGCGCTGTGCACGTACGACATCCGCGGCGGGGATGGTTTTCCGGGCGCACGCGGCAATCCGAATCCCCTGTACCGCATTCCGCTGTCGGCCCTGGGCTCGCACGGCATCGGCGCCTGCGCCGCAGGCAATGCACAGGCCGCGCTCGAGCATACCGTCGCACTCGTCAAGGAGCGCAGCACCAGTTACACCGGCGCGAAGATGCGCGATTTTCAGCTCGTGCAACTACGCGTGGGCGCCGCGGGCGCCCGCATCGACGCGGCGCGCGCGGTGCTGCGCAACGACTGCTTCGAGGGGGCCGAGATCGCGAAGCGGGGGACGATCGCGGACCAGCCGACCAAGCTGCGCTTCAAGCGCAATCTCGCCTACGCGGCGCAGCTCTGCACCGAGGCCGTGGATACGCTGCACACGCTGGCGGGCGCCAACGGCATTTACGAAAGATATCCGCTCGAGCGCATCTTTCGCGACCAGCACGCGCTCGCCGGGCACATCATGCACAACTTCGATACGCAGGCCTCGGCGTGGGGTTACGCCGCGCTCGGCGGCGTCATCGACAACCCGACCTTGTGATGTCGATTCCGGCACGTACGTTACCCCTACCGTAGGGTGCGTTGGTAACGCACCGCGATTTGCCGGTGCGTCATTGACGCACCCTACGAACTACACGGTGGGGTCACAGAAGGCCTTGGGAGAAGCCCGCGCGGCAGAGCCGAACCGTCGAAACAACGTCTCACCGATTCAGCTAGCTCGTGCGGTCGGTGAACTCCGGCAGGTCGAAAGCCGTCACCGGCGGCGGGTCGCCTGCGTAGCGCTCGACTTCGACGAGCGCGGTGTGCGCGATCGAGCCTTGCGTCAGCTTCGACGTGCCCTTGTCGAGCGTGAGCACGTTCGGATTGCCGTGCTTCTCCAGCGATCCATCCTCGCCTGGCACCAGCGGGTCGTACCAGGCGCCGGTAGGAAGGACCACCACGCCGCGCCGCACACCGTCGTCAATCCGCACGCCGGCGAGA
>CAZULX010000031.1:0-2539 GCA_964621335.1 uncultured Streptomycetaceae bacterium | reverse complement strand
CTCATCGCACCCGCGGCAGGCGTCAGCTCCTCGATGCCGAGCTCGGCCATCACCGCGTGGAGTATCGCGAGACCGCCGGGAAGCACCGGCGCACGGTCGGGCCTGAGGCCGTTCAGCGCGGCCTCCACGCTGCCGGCGCGGATCAGCGCCGTGCGCAGTCTCTCCAGTCCCGCAAGCGTCACCGCCTGCTCTGTATAACCGTGGCCTTGCAGTATGTCGGCCAGTGCGCGGACGGTGCCCGACGAGCCTATCGCCTGCTGCCATTGCTTGCGCGAGAAGCCTGCAACGAGCGGCTGCAGCTCCGCGCGGGCGGCCAGCTCGGCCTGCTTCATGCCCGCCTTGGTAATCCTGCCGTCCGGAAAATAACGCAGGCTGTAGCTCACGCACCCCATATAGAGGCTCGCGAGCTTCTGCGGTTTGTAGCCCGCGCCGATGATGAGCTCGGTCGACCCCCCGCCGATGTCGACCACCAGGCGCCGCTCGCTGGAGTGAGGGAGGCTGTGTTGCACACCCAGATAGATGAGACGCGCCTCCTCGCGGCCTGCGATGACCTCGATCGAAAAGCCGAGCGCGGAATGGGCGAGCTTCAGAAACGCGCCGGAATTCTTCGCCACGCGCAGGGTGTTTGTCCCCACTGCACGCACGGCGTGCCGGTCGAGCCCGCGGAGGCGTTCGCCGAAGCGCCCGAGGCACGCGAGGGCGCGCTCCTGCGCGGCCGCGTCGAGGAGCTTGTCGTCGGTCAGGCCGGCGCCGAGCCGGACGGGCTCGCGCAGCGAATCGAGGGGGTAGATCTGGTCGTCTACGACGCGGACGACCTGACAATGGAAGGAGTTGCTTCCGAGATCGACCGCGGCGAGCGTCGAATACTCAGCCATCAACGACTGCGGGATGATGTCTGCAGCATGAAGCGAGTATAGGCAAATGCCGGGCCCGCGGCCACAGCGCCGTTTCTCGCACGGGGGGAAAGGGGGGACAATACGTCGCGCTCATGACGGAAAGGTGACAGTAACGCTGCAGCCATTTAATGAAACCGTCACGTATCCTTAATACTATGCGGGCCAACGTGGAACAAAGGCGTGAGGCGGCGTGGCCACTATATTGATCGTCGAGGACGAGCCGGACATCCAGGAGCTGATCGCATACAACCTCGAAAAGGCCGGGCACGAGGCGGTGCGCGCGGCAGACGCGGAAAAGGCGCTCGAGATCGTGCGCGAGGCGCTCCCTCATCTGATCGTGATCGACTGGATGCTCCCGGGCATGAGCGGCATCGAGCTCGCACGTCTGCTGAAGGCCAACAAGCGCACCGAAGGCATACCGCTCATCATCGTGACCGCGCGCGGCGCGGAGCAGGACAAGCTCGCGGGCCTCGAGATCGGCGCCGACGACTATATGACCAAGCCTTTCAGCCCGCGCGAGCTGAACGCACGGGTGAAGGCAGTGTTGCGCCGGCGCGCGCCGCAGGTGACCGACGACTCGGTCGAGGTGGAGGGGCTGAAGCTCGATCCGGCGAGCCACCGCGTGAGCGCGCAGGACAGGCCGCTCGAGCTCGGTCCCACCGAGTTTCGCCTCCTGCACTTCTTCATGACGCACCCGGACCGCGTCTATTCCCGCACCCAGCTCCTCGACAACGTATGGGGCGATCACGTGTTCGTCGAGGAGCGCACGGTCGACGTTCACATCCGGCGGCTGCGCAAGGCGCTGGAGGCGACCGGCCACGATCGCCTGATTCAGACCGTACGGAGCGCGGGTTACCGGTTTTCGCCCGCTTGACTGCTTGCGTACGCGAGCCGGCGCACGGCCGTGGCGAGAACCGCCGAGACTTCCGAGGCGGGCACTATCGCTTCCAGCGGCAGGTCGATACCGTGGTGCAGCGATTCGAGCCGCTCCTCGAGGTCGCCCCTGCCCCTCACGGGCAGCCTGACGACGCATTCGGGTATGCCGAGCCCGCGGTGGAAATGGTGCAGCGACTCGATATAGGCGGTAACGAGGAAGTACACGGCGTGTTCGGAAGATGCGCCGCTAATGGCGTCCAGGATCATCATGCGGATTGCTCCTCGGTAGGTGAGGACAGCATGAGCCCGCCGTGTTACAGAAATCGAAAGATCGTGTGAAGTAATCTTGAAAAAGCCGCTCGCTGCGCCGTTGTCATGAAAGTGCAAAGCTGGTGACTTATAAGGACCAAAGCGGACTTTGAAGCTCGGCATACGCCTCAAGCTGTTCCTGTTCTCGCTCGCCCTGATCGGCGTTTCGGTCATCGCTGCGGAGATCTATCTCTCGAAAGCGCTCGAGCGCCAGCTCACTGAACGCATACTTGGAGATCTTCTGGTTCGCGCGGGTCTGGTGGCGCAACGGATTGCGTCGAGAATGACCGTACTGGACGACGACGCTGCTGCCGACGCGCTTGCCGACGACATGGCCGCGGTCGCCGGGGTGCGGGTGACGATCGTGCGCGTCGACGGGACGGTAGCCGGAGACTCCGAAGTCGCCCTTGGCGATTTGCCGAAACTGGAAAACCATGCCGACCGTCCCGAGATCATGA